>DASWMA010000067.1:0-15090 GCA_036399995.1 Longimicrobium sp.
CACCTCAGGCTCCACCGGCACGCCCAAGGGCGTGGAGGTCACGCACGGGGCGCTGCTCAACCTCGTCCACTGGCACCGCGAAGCCTTCGCGGTCACCGGGGCCGACCGGGCGACGCAGCTCGCCGGGCTGGGCTTCGACGCTTCGGTCTGGGAGCTGTGGCCGTACCTCGCCTCCGGCGCGGCCGTGCACCTGGTCGCCGACGAGGAGACGCGCACCTCGCCCGCGGCGCTGCGCGCGTTCCTGCTCGGCGGGCGGGTCACCGTCGCGTTCGCGCCCACGCCGCTGGCCGAGGCGCTGCTCGCGCTGGAGTGGCCGGCCGACGCGCCGCTGCGCCTGCTGCTCACGGGCGGCGACGCGCTGCTCGGGCGCCCCCGCGCGGATCTCCCGTTCGAGCTGGTCAACAACTACGGGCCCACCGAGAACACGGTCGTGGCCACGTCGGGCGTGGTGGGCGCGGGGCAGGGGAGCGGACGCGCGCCGGGGATCGGCCGGCCCATCCACAACGTGCGGGCGTACGTGCTGGACCGGCGGCTGGAGCCGGTGCCGGTGGGGGTGCCCGGGGAGCTGTGCGTGGGCGGTGCGCAGGTGGCGCGCGGGTACCTGGGCCGCGCGGGGCTGACGGCGGAGAAGTTCGTGCCGGACCCGTTCCGCGGGCCGGGCGCACGGATGTACCGCACGGGCGACAAGGTGCGCTGGCTCGCCTCGGGCGAGCTGGAGTTCCTGGGGCGGCTCGACCGGCAGGTCAAGGTGCGCGGCTTCCGCATCGAGCTGGGAGAGATCGAGGGCGCGCTGCGGCGGAGCGAGGGTGTTGCCGACTGTGCCGTCGTGGCGCGCGAAGACGTGCCCGGCGAGAAGCGGCTGGTCGCGTACGTGGTGGGCGAAGCGCGGGCCGAAGCGCTGCGCGCGCACCTGCGGCGCGGCCTGCCGGAGTACATGGTCCCATCCGCGTTCGTCTTCCTGGACGCGCTTCCGCTTTCGCCCAGCGGCAAGCTGGACCGCAAGGCCTTGCCGGCGCCGGAGCTCGCGTCGGCGGAGGACCGGTACGTGGCACCGCGGACGCCGGCCGAGGAGGTGCTGGCGGGGATCTGGGCCGAGGTGCTGCGGCTGGAGCGCGTGGGTGTGGAGGAAAGCTTTTTCGCGCTGGGCGGGCACTCGCTGCTGGCCACCCGCGTGGTCTCACGCATACGCGACGTATTCGCCGTCGAGCTGCCGCTGCGCGCGCTCTTCGAAGGGCCGACGGTGGCGGAGCTGGCCGGGCGCGTGGAGGAGATGCGTTGCGCGGGCCTGCCTGTGCTGCCGCCGGTGGTGCCCGTGGAGCGCACGGAGGCGCTGCCGCTCTCGTTTGCGCAGGAGCGGCTCTGGTTCATCGACCAGCTGGAGCCGGGGAGCACAGTCTACAACATCCCCGTGGCACGTCGCCTGGGGGGTGCGCTGGACGTGGCGGCGCTGGAGCGGGCGTTGGGCGAGATCGTCCGGCGCCACGAGTCGCTGCGCACCGTCTTCGGCGAGGTGGACGGCTCGCCGGTGCAGGTGATCGCGCCTTTCGGCGGGTTCACCCTGCCGGTGGAGGACCTGTCGAGGCTGGGCGAAGGGGATCGCGAGGCGGCGCTCAGGCGGCGCGCCGGTGAGGAGGCGCGGCGGCCGTTCGACCTCGCCGCGGGCCCGCTGTTCGAGGCAGGGCTGCTGCGGCTGGGCGAGGAAGACCACGTGCTGCTGCTCTCGATGCACCACATCGTCAGCGATGGGTGGAGCATGGGGGTGCTCTTCCGCGAGCTCTCTGCGCTTTACGAGGCGTACCGTGACGGGCGTGAGTCGCCGCTCGCCGAGCCGCCGGTCCAGTACGCCGACTACGCGGTGTGGCAGCGCGAGCAGCTCGCGGGCGAGGCCCTGGATCGGCAGCTGGCGTACTGGCGCGAGCGCCTGGCGGGTGCGCCGGAGCTGCTGGAGCTGCCGACGGACCATCCCCGCCCGGCGGAGCAGACGTTCCGGGGGGCGCACGAGCGGATCGAGCTTCCCGGCGAGCTGCTGAGGCGCCTCCGGGCGCTGGCGCGGAGCGAGGGGGCCACGCTGTACATGGTGCTGCTGGGCGCCTTCCAGGTGCTGCTGAGCAAGTACAGCGGGAGCGACGACATCGTCGTCGGGAGCCCGATCGCGGGGCGCACCAGGAAGGAGGTCGAGGAGTTGATCGGCTTCTTCGTTAACACGCTGGTGCTGCGCACCGAGCTCGGTGGAGACCCGAGCTTCCGCGAGATCCTGGGGCGGGCGCGGGAGGCGACGCTGGGCGCGTACGAGAACCAGGAGGTGCCCTTCGAGAAGCTGGTGGCCGAGTTGCAGCCGGAACGCTCCCTGGGTCACTCGCCGCTCTTCCAGGTGATGTTCTCCCTCGACGACGCCCCGGGCGCGGACAGCGGCCTCCCAGGGCTGGTGACGGAGTCCGTCGGGGCGGAGATGAAGGTCGCCAAGTTCGACCTGAGCCTGGGGTTCGTGGAAGGCCCCGGCGGCGGGTGGGGGAGCCTGTCGTACAACACCGACCTGTTCGACCGCGCGACCGCGACGCGGATGGCCAGGCACCTGGAGCGGGTGCTGGAGCAGGTCGCGGCCGAGCCGGACGTGCGCCTCTGCGAGCTGGACCTGCTGGATGCAACGGAGCGCCGCCAGGTGGTGGAGGAGTGGAACGCCACCTGGGCGCCGCACCCGGCCGGCCTGTGCTTCCACCACCTCGTGGAAGCGCAGGTGGAGCGGACGCCGGGCGCGGCGGCGGTGGTCTTCGAGGGGAAGACGCTGACGTATCGGGAGCTGAACGAGCGGGCCAACCGGCTCGCGCGGCACCTTCGGCGCCTGGGCGTGGGGCCCGAGGCACGGGTGGCGGTCTGCCTGGAGCGCAGCCCGGAGATGGTGGTGGCGGTGCTGGCGACGTTCAAGGCCGGCGGCGCGTACGTGCCGCTGGACCCGGCTTATCCCGCCGATCGCCTGGCCTTCATGCTGGCCGACTCCGCGGCGGCGGTGCTGCTGACGACCGAGGCGCTGCGCGGAACGATCCCGGTGCCGGCGGGGACGCGCGTGGTGTGCCCGGCCGTCGCCCAGGCGGAGAGCGGGGAGAACCTGGAGGGCGGAGCGGAGCCCGGCTCGCTGGCGTACGTGATCTACACCTCCGGCTCCACGGGGACGCCCAAGGGCGTCGCCGTCGAGCACCGCGCGCTCGTCAACTACATCGCCCACGCGGCCACCGTGTTCGCGACCCGGGCGGGCGACCGCGTCCTCCAGTTCGCCTCCATCAGCTTCGACCTGGCGGCGGAGGAGATCTTCACCACCCTCGTCTCCGGCGCGACCCTGGTGCTGCGCACGGAGGAGATGCTCGAGACCCCCGGGTCGTTCTGGGAGGCGTGCGACCGGTGGGGGATCAGCGTGCTGGATCTTCCCACGGCCGTGTGGCACCACCTGTCGCCCCACCTGGATGCCCATCCCGAAGCGCTCCCGCGGTCGCTGCGGCTGATGGTGATCGGCGGCGAGGCCGCGCTCCCCGAGCGGGTGCGCGCATGGCAGGCCGCGACGGGCGGACGGGTGCGCCTGGTGAACGGCTACGGGCCCACCGAGACCACCATCGTCGCGACGATCTGGGAAGCGCCGGAGCGCGGCGGTATCTCACGGGTGCTGATCGGCAAGCCGGTCTCCAACACCCGCTGCTACGTGCTGGACGCGACGAGGCGGCCGGCGGCGGTCGGCGTTCCGGGCGAGCTGTACGTGGGCGGGGCGCAGGTGGCGCGCGGCTACCTGGGCCGCCCCGCCACCACCGCCGAGCGCTTCGTCCCCGACCCGTTCGCGGCCGAGCCCGGCGTGCGCCTGTACCGTACCGGCGACCGGGCGCGCTGGCGTGCAGACGGCACGCTGGAGTACCTGGGCCGACTGGACGCGCAGGTGAAGGTGCGCGGCTTCCGCATCGAGCTGGGGGAGATCGAGGGCGCGCTGCGGCGGAGCGGGGGCGTCGCCGACTGCGTGGTGGTGGCCCGCGAGGACGTGCCCGGCGAGAAGCGGCTGGTGGCGTACGTGGTGGGCGACGTGGGGGCGGCGGCCCTGCGCGAGCACCTGCGCCGGGATCTCCCGGAGTACATGGTGCCGGCGGCGTTCGTCTCGCTGGGGCGGCTGCCGCTGACCCCCAACGGCAAGCTCGACCGCAAGGCGCTGCCGGCGCCAGAGGGCGATGCGTACGCGCGGGGGAGCTACGAGGCGCCGCTGGGGGAGGTGGAGACGGCGCTGGCTGGGATCTGGGCGGATGTGCTGGGCCTGGAGCGGGTGGGGCGGTGGGACCACTTCTTCGAGCTGGGCGGGCACTCGCTCCTTGCGATCCGGCTGATCGAGCGGATGCGGAGGGTGGGGCTGTACATGGACGTGCGGGCGCTGTTCACCACGCCCGTGCTGGCCGAGCTCGCACTGGCCGTGGGCCGGGCGTCTTCGGACGTGGAGGTCCCCGCGAACGCGATCCCGGAGGGGTGCGGGTCGATCACGCCGGAGATGCTGCCGCTGGTGGAGCTGAGCCAGGCGGAGATCGACCGGATCGTGGCGGGGGTGCCCGGTGGAGCCGCGAACGTACGGGACATCTACCCGCTGGCCCCGCTGCAGGAGGGAATCCTCTTCCACCACCTGCTGTCGCGGGAGGGCGACCCGTACCTCACGTCCACCGTCACCGAGTTCGACACCCGCGCGCGCCTGGACCGGTACCTGGCGGCAGTGCAGGCGGTGATCGACCGCCACGACGTCCTGCGCACCGCCGTGGCCTGGGAGGGGCTGCGCGAGCCGGTGCAGGTCGTCTTCCGGAACGCGCTGCTGCCGGTGGAGGAGGTGGAGCTGGACGTGGAGGCAGGGGATGCGGCCGGGCAGCTCTGGCGGCGCTTCGATCCTCGTCGGTACCGGATGGAGCTGGGGCGGGCGCCGCTGCTGCGGGCGTGCATCGCCGAAGACCGCGCGCGCGGCCGGTGGCTGCTGCTGGTGCACACGCACCACCTGACGGGCGACCACGAGTCGCTGGAGGTGCTGCAGGAGGAGATCTCGGCGCACCTGCGGGGCCGGGAGGCGGAGCTGCCTGCTCCGCTCCCCTTCCGCAACTACGTGGCGCAGGCGCGCCTGGGTGTGAGCCGCGACGAGCACGAGCGGTTCTTCCGCGGGCTGCTCGGCGACGTGGAGGAGCCGACGGCGCCGTACGGGGTGCTGGACGTGTGGGGGGAGGGACGTGGGATCGCCGAGGCGCGGCTTCGGGTCACGGGCGACCTGGGCGCGCGGCTGCGTCGCTGCGCGCGGGCGCTGGGGGTGAGCGCGGCGAGCCTGTGCCACCTGGCGTGGGCGCAGGTGCTGGCGCGGCTGAGCGGCCGGCAGGACGTGGTCTTCGGGACGCTGCTCTTCGGCCGGATGCAGGGAGGGGAGGGGGCCGACCGGGTGATGGGCCCCTTCATCAACACGCTCCCGGTGCGGATCGGGGTGGGAGACGAGGCGGCCGAGGCGGCGGTGCGGCGGACGCACGCGCTGCTGGCGGACCTGCTGCGGCACGAGCACGCCTCCCTGGCGCTGGCCCAGCGCTGCAGCGGCGTGGCGGCACCCGCGCCGCTGTTCACCTCGCTCCTGAACTATCGCTACAGCGGCGCGAAGAGGCGTTCGCCCGGGGCGGGGGAGCCGGCGGAGGGCGTGCGGGGCGTTCGCGCGCAGGAGCGGACGAACTACCCCGTGGTGCTCTCGGTGGACGACCTGGGGGAAGAGTTCTCGCTGGCGGCGCAGGTGGCGGCCCCGGCCGAGGCGGAGCGGGTGTGCCGGATGATGCACACGGCGCTGGAGCGCCTGGTCGAGGCGCTGGAGGTCGCTCCCGGGCGCGCGATGGGGAGCATCGACGTGCTGCCCGAGGCGGAGCGCCGAATGGTGATGGAGGAGTGGAACCGCACCGGCCGGGCGTACCCGCGCGGCGTCTGCATCCACGAGCTCTTCGAGGCGCAGGTGCGGCGGAGCCCCGGCGCGCCGGCGCTGGTGTGGGGCGAGGTGGAGCTGACGTACGCGCAGCTCGACGCGCGGGCGAACCGGCTCGCCCACCACCTGCGCGGGCTGGGCGTGGGGCCCGAGACCCGGGTGGGCGTGCTGCTGGAACGCGGCGTCGACCTGATCGTCTCCCTCCTGGCGACCCTCAAGGCGGGCGGCTGCTACGTGCCGCTCGACCCGGGCTACCCGGCCGAGCGCCTGCGCCTGATGCAGAGTGACAGCCGGATTCGCGTGCTGATCAGCCGCAGCGACCTGGCCGGGGCGGCGGAGACCGGCGACCGCGACGTCGTCCACCTCGACCGGGCCGCCGACGCGCTCGCGTCGGAGCCGATCCATCCGCCGCACGGCGGGGCCGCGGCCGAGAACCTGGCGTACATCGTCTACACCAGCGGGAGCACGGGGAAGCCCAAGGGCGTGATGGTGGCCCACCGCCACGTCGTCCAGCTCGTCTGCGAGACCGACTACGTGCAGCTGCGCCCGGGCGACCGTGTGGCGCAGGCGTCGAACGCCGGCTTCGACGCGCTGACCTTCGAGGTGTGGGGCGCCTTGCTCAACGGGGCCACCCTGGTGGGGATCCCCCAGGACGTGCTCCTCTCCCCTCCCGCCCTTCGCGAGGTGCTGCGCGGGGAGCGCGTCACCACGCTCTTCCTGACCACCGCGCTGCTGAACCAGCTCTCTCACGAGCAGCCCGACATCTTCGCGCCGCTGCGCGAGGTTCTCTTCGGGGGCCAGGCCGTGGACGCTGCCAGCGTACGGCGGCTGCTGAAGGCGGGCGGCCCCGAGCGCCTGCTGCACATGTACGGCCCCACGGAGACGACCACGTTCTGCCTGTACGAGCCGGTGGAGCACGTCGCCGACGACGCGCGGACCGTTCCGCTGGGACATGCGACGGGGAACCAGCGGATCTACCTGCTCGACGGTGCGCTGAGCCCGGTGCCGCTGGGCGTGCCGGGCGAGGCGTACGTGGGTGGCGCCGGCGTGTCGCGCGGCTACCTGGAGCGGCCCGGGCTGACGGCGGAGCGCTTCGTCCCCGACCCGTTCGCGGTGGAGCCGGGTGCGCGGATGTACCGCACGGGCGACCGGATGCGCTGGAGGGCGGACCGGCGGCTGGAGTTCGTCGGGCGGGTGGACGAGCAGGTGAAGATCCGCGGCTTCCGCATCGAGCCGGGCGAGATCGAGGCGACGCTGACCGCCCACGCCGCCGTCCACGAGGCCCGGGTGATCGTGCGGGAAGACGAGCCCGGCGAGCAGCGGCTGGTGGCGTACGTCGTGGGCGAGGCGGACGCCGACGCGCTGCGCGAGCACCTGCGGCTGTCGCTGCCGGAGTACATGCTCCCGTCCGCCTTCGTCTTCCTGGACGCGCTCCCGTTGACGCCCAACGGCAAGCTGGACCGCAAGGCCCTGCCCGCCCCGGAGCACGCGGCCGGCACGGACCGGTACGTGGCGCCACGGACGCCGGTGGAGGAAGTGCTGGCGGGGATCTGGGCCGAGGTGCTGCGCCTGGAGCGCGTGGGCGTGCACGACAGCTTCTTCGAGCTGGGCGGCCACTCGCTGCTGATCATGCGCCTGCTCGCCGACATCCAGGCCACGTTCGGCCTGGAGATCTCGATCCGCACCGTGTTCTCGCTGTCGACGCTGGAAGCCATGGCGGGAGAGATCGAGCGCAGGATCTATGAAGACGTAGCGACCCTCTCCGAGTTCGAGGCCGAGCAGCTGGCCGAGTCCACCCCCGACGCAGGAGCCTGACATGGCCTCGGAACAGATGCTCGAGCTTCCGCGCCCGGAGCTTTCCGCCGCCAAGCGCGCGCTGGTCGAGGCCAGGCTCCGGGGGCAGGGCCGCTCGACGGGCATCGTCCCCCGCGTCCATCGGGACGGCGCTCCGCTCTCCTTCGCGCAGGAGCGGCTCTGGTTTCTCGACCGGCTCGAGCCGGGGAGCGCCACCTACAACGTCTCGCTGGCACGGCGCCTGGGGGGTGCGCTGGACGCGCGGGCGCTGGAGCGGAGCCTGGGCGAGATCGTCCGGCGGCACGAGGCGCTGCGCACCACCTTCCGCGAGGTGGATGGCTCACCGGTGCAGGTGATCGCGCCGTTCGGCGGCTTCACGCTTCGGTTCGACGATCTATCCGCGCTGGGCGACGCGGACCGCGAGGTCGAGGTGAGGCGCCGCGCCACCGAGGAGGCGATGCGGCCCTTCGACCTCACGGCGGGGCCGCTCTTCCGTGCGGCGCTGCTGCGGTTGGGGGACGAAGATCACGTGCTCCTCCTCTCGATGCACCACATCGTCAGCGACGGGTGGAGCATGGGGGTGTTCTTCCGGGAGCTGTCGGCGCTGTACGCTGCGTACCGCGAAGGGCGGGAATCGCCGCTGCCGGAGCTGGGGGTGCAGTACGCCGACTACGCCGCCTGGCAGCGCGAGCACCTGCGGGGCGACGTGCTGGCGCGGCAGCTCTCGTACTGGCGGGAGCGCCTGGCGGGTGCCCCTGAGCTGGTGGAGCTGCCCACCGACCGTCCCCGCCCGGCCGTGCAGACGTTCCGGGGGGCGAGCGAGCGGATCGAGCTTCCCGGCGAGCTGCTGGAGCGGCTCCGGGCGCTGGGCCGAAGCGAGGGCGCGACGCTGTTCGTGGTGGTGCTCTCCGTCTTCCAGCTGCTGCTGTCGAAGTACAGCGGGAGCGACGACGTCGTCGTGGGGAGCCCCATCGCGGGACGGACGAGGAAGGAGGTCGCGGGGCTGATCGGCTTCTTCGTGAACACGCTGGTGCTGCGCACCGACCTCTGGGGCGATCCGAGCTTCCGTGAGCTGTTGCGGCGGGTGCGCGAGGTGACGCTGGGGGCGTACGAGCACCAGGAGCTGCCCTTCGAGAAGCTGGTGGCCGAGCTGCAGCCGGAGCGCAGCCTGGGCCACTCGCCGCTCTTCCAGGTGGCGTTCACGCTCGACGACGCCCAGGACACCGGCGGCGGGCTGGCGGGGCTGAGCGCGCAGGGAGTCGCAAGGGAGGAAGAGGCCACCGAGCTCGACCTCTTGCTGGGGCTGACCGCGGGCCCAGACGGGCTGCGCGGCGCCCTGATCTACAGCACGGACGTGTGGGAGGCCACGACCGTGCGGCGGCTCGTGGGCCACTTCACGCACCTGGTGGAGCAGGCGGCCGCCTGCCCGGATGCGCGCCTCTCGCGGGTGACGCTGCTGACCCGGGCGGAGCGCAGGCAGGTGGTGGAGGAGTGGAGCCGGGCGCCCGCGGAGCACCCCGTGGTGCCCCCCGCGGGTGCCTGCATCCACGAGCTTTTCGCGGCACGGGCCGAGCGCACGCCGGAGGCGCTGGCCGTGGTCTGCGGGGAAGACGCGCTCACCTGCCGCGAGCTGGACGCGCGCGCCAACCGGCTGGCCCGCCGCCTCGTGGGGCTCGGGGCCGGGCCGGAGGTCCGCGTGGGCGTCTGCCTGGAGCGCTCGGCCGAATCGGTGGTGGCGATGCTGGCCGTGTTCAAGGCGGGCGCCACGTACCTCCCCCTGGACCCCGCCTATCCGGCCGACCGGCTGGCCTACATGCTGGCCGACTCGGGCGCGCGCGTGCTGGTGACGCAGGCCTCCCTGCGCGGCCTGCTCCCGGCGGAGGGCGTGCGGACCGTGCGGGTGGACGCCGACGCGGCGGAGGTCGCGGGGGAGCCGGACGGGGCGCCGCGGACGGTGGTCGTACCAGAGAACGCGGCGTACGTCATCTACACCTCCGGCTCGACCGGCCGTCCCAAGGGCGTGGTGGTCACGCACGCGAGCGCGGCGAACCTGCTGCCGCGCGCGGTGCGGACCTTCGGAGCCGCGCCGGGGAAGCGCGTGCTGCAGACGGTCTCGCCCAGCTTCGACGCGTCGCTGCTGGAGGTCTTCGTGGCGCTGCTCTCCGGGGCGACGCTGCACGTGGCCGATCGCGAGGTGGTCCTTTCCCCCGAGCGGCTGTGCGCGCTGCTGCGGGAGCGGGAGATCGGGGTATGGGTGAGCACCCCGGCGCTGCTGGACAGCCTGCCGGAGGCCGACTTCCCGGCGCTGCGCATGATCAGCACGGGCGGAGAGCGCTGTTCCGCGGAGACGGCGGCGCGGTGGTCGGCCGGGCGGCGGCTGATGAACATGTACGGGCCGACGGAGACCACCATCTACACCACGGCGCACGAGTGCGCGCCGGGCGTTGCGGAGGCGCCGCCGATCGGCCGCCCGGTGGAGGGCGCGCGCGCCTACGTGCTCGACGCGTGGGGGCAGCCGGTGCCGGCCGGCGTGCCGGGCGAGCTGCACGTGGGCGGCGCGGGGGTGGCGCGCGGATACCTGGGCCGGCCGGGGCTGACGGCGGAGCGCTTCGTCCCCGACCCGTTCGGAGGCGAGGCCGGCGGGCGGCTGTACCGGACGGGGGACCGCGCGCGCTGGCGGGCGGACGGGGAGCTGGAGTTCCTGGGGCGGACCGACGCGCAGGTGAAGATCCGCGGCATCCGCATCGAGCCGGGCGAGGTGGAGAGGCGGCTCCTCGAGCACCCGGGCGTGCGCGAGGCGGTCGTGGTCGCGCGGGAGGCCCCCTCCGGCGTCGCCGGCGACCGGCGGCTGGTGGGGTACGTGGTCGCGGCCGCTGGCGAGGCCGTCTCTCCCGCCGCGCTCCGGGAGCACCTGAGGGCGCGCCTGCCGGAGCACATGGTGCCGTCCGCCATCGTGGAGCTGGAGTCGCTGCCGCTCACACCCAGCGGGAAGCTGGACCGGAAGGCGCTGCCGGCGCCGGAGCACGGGACGGGGGAGGCGGAGTACGTGGCGCCGCGCACGCCGGTGGAAGAAGTGCTGGCGGGGATCTGGGCCGAGGTGCTGCGCCTGGAGCGGGTGGGGGTGGAAGACGGCTTCTTCGCGCTGGGCGGGCACTCGCTGCTGGCCACGCGCGTGGTCTCACGGGTCCGCGAGCTGTTCGGGGTGGAGCTGCCGCTGCGTGCGCTCTTCGAGAGGCCCACGGTGGCGGAGCTGGCCGGGCGCGTGGAGGAGATGCGGCGCGCGGGTGAGGGTGCCGCCCTCCCGCCGCTCGTTCCCGTGGCCCGGGAGGCGCCGCTGCCGCTCTCTTTCGCGCAGGAGCGGCTCTGGTTCCTGCAGCAGATGGAGCCGGAGGGCGCCGGCTACAACATGCCCTGGTCGGGCCGGCTGCGGGGGAGCCTCGACGCATCCGCGCTGGAGCGGGCGCTGGGCGCGTTGAGGGAGCGCCACGAGGCGCTGCGCACCACCTTCCGCCCGGTGGAGCAGGGGGCCGTGCAGGTCGTCCACCCGGCCGCGCCCGCGCGCCTGCCCGTGCTGGACCTCACCGGCCTCGCGCCGGAAGCGCGCGAGCCCGAGGCGCGCCGCCTGGCGCGGGAGGACGCGGAGCGCCCCTTCGACCTGGAGCGCGGTCCGCTGCTGCGCGCGACGCTGATGCGCCTCGCGGACGAGGAGCACGTGCTGCTGCTGACCATGCACCACATCGTCAGCGACGGGTGGAGCATGGGCGTGCTCTTCCGCGAACTGTTCACCCTCTACGAATGGTTCGCGCAGCCCTCGGGCGCGGCACGGCCGGCATCGCCGCTGCCGCCGCTGGCGGTGCAGTACGCCGACTTCGCCGTGTGGCAGCGCGGCTGGCTGCGGGGTGACGTGCTCCAGCGCCAGCTCGACTGGTGGCGCGAGCGGCTGGGCGGCGCGCCCCCCGCGCTGGAGCTCCCGACCGACCGGCCGCGCCCCGCGGTGGCGAGCTCGCGCGGCGCCTCACACGCGTTCCGCCTTCCCGCGGACGTCACGCGTGGGCTCCGCTCCCTCGCCCGGCGGGAGGGCGCCACGCTCTACATGGTGACGCACGCCGCGCTCGACCTGCTCCTCTCGCGCTGGTCTGGGCAGGACGACCTGGTGGTCGGCTCGCCGATCGCGGGACGTACGCAGGTGGGGACGGAGGGGCTGATCGGCTTCTTCGTCAACACGCTCGCGTTGCGCATCGATCTTTCCGGCGACCCGTCGTTCCAGGAGCTCGTGCGCCGCGTGCGCGAGACGGCGCTGGGGGCGTACGCACACCAGGAGCTGCCGTTCGAGCGGCTGGTGGAGGAGGTGGCTCCGGAGCGGGGCCTGTCGCACACGCCGCTCTTCCAGGTGATGTTCCAGCTCCAGAACGTGGGCTTCGGCGAGGGGCCCGGCGTCGCGGGGCTTCGGCTGGAGCCGTTCGGGGGCGAGATCCGGACGGTGCGCTTCGACCTGGAGCTGGACGTCAGGGAGGTGGGCGAAGAGCTCTTCGGCAGCCTGCGCTTCCGGACCGACCTGTTCGACGCCGCCACCATCGCGCGTTTCGCGGCGCAGTTCCGGGCCGTGCTCGCCGCGGCCGTCGCCTCGCCGGAGGAGCGCCTGTCGCGCTTGGAGATCCTGCCCTCGGAAGAGGCGCGGACGCTTCTCGCGTACGGGAGCGGTCCCGAGCGCGACGGTACGGGTGACGCCCCGGTGCACCGCCTCTTCGCCGAGCAAGCGGCCCGGACACCGAACGCGCTCGCCGTCCTGTTCGCGGGCGAGTCGCTTACGTACGCGGAGCTGGACGCGCGCGCCGACCGTCTCGCGACGGAGCTTGGGAGCCGCGGCGTCAGGGCAGGGACCACGGTCGCCGTGTGCCTGGAGCGCGGCCCGGGCGTGCTCGTGGCGCTGCTGGCCGTGTGGAAGGCGGGCGGCGTCTACCTGCCGCTCGATCCCAGCCATCCGGCGGAGCGGCTGTCCTTCCTGCTGCACGACTCCGGTGCTTCGCACGTGCTGACGGAGTCCGGTATTGCCGACGTGCTCCCGCCGTATGAGGCGGAGGTGGTGCTGATGGACGGGCCATCCCTGCCTCCGGCCCCTTCCCCCCTGGCGGAGGATGGGGAGCACAACCTGGCGAGCGAGTCGGCTGGGAACGACCTCGCCTACCTGATCTACACGTCGGGATCCACGGGCACGCCCAAGGCGGTGATGGTGGAGCACTCGCAGCTCACCCACACCCTGCGCGCCAGCCTCGAAACGCTCGGCTTCGCCCGCGGTGACGTGGTGGCGGCGCTCGCTTCGACCTCGTTCGACATCTCGCTGCTGGAGCTGGTCACGCCGCTCCTGGCCGGGGGCGCGGTGCGGATCGTCCCGCACGAGGTCGCGCGGGACCCGGAGACGCTGTTGGAGGCTGCGGGGGACATGAGCGTGCTGCACGCCGTCCCGGCGCTGATGCGGCAGGTGGTGGAGGCCGCGCGCGGCGGAGGGGTGCTTCCCTCGCTGCGGCTCCTGCTGGTGGGCGGCGACTCGGTGCCGCCCGACCTGCTGGAGGACATGCGCGAGGTCTTCCCCGGCGCCAGGACCGTGGTCCTGTACGGCCCCACCGAGGCGGCAATCATCTGCGCCACGTATGACGTGCCCGCGGAGGGCTCGGTCGTCGGGCACCCGCTCGGGCGGCCGCTGCCGGGCGTGCGCCTGGCCGTGCGTGGCCCGCGTGGCGAGCTGTCGCCGGTCGGGGTGCCCGGCGAGGTGTGGATCTCGGGTGGAGGGGTGGCGCGGGGTTACCTGGGCCGGCCGGAGCTGAACGCCGAGAAGTTCGTCGGTGCCGGGGCGGAGCGGGCCTACCGCACGGGCGACCGCGCCCGCTGGCGCGCGGACGGCGTCCTGGAGTTCCTGGGGCGCGCCGACGAGCAGGTCAAGGTGCGCGGCTTCCGCATCGAGCCCGGCGAGGTGGAGGCCGTGCTGCGCGAGCAGCCGGGCGTCCGCGAGGCCGTGGTGCTGGCGCGGGAGGACTCGCCCGGTGACAGGCGCCTGGTCGCCTATGTCGTCCCGGGCGCCGACGTCGTCGATACCGCCGAGGGCAGTGAGCAGGTGTCCGAGTGGGAAACGCTCTTCGACGACACCTACGCGCAGGACGAGGAGGAAGAAGATCCGGCCTTGGCGCTGAAGGGGTGGAACAGCAGCTACACGGGCGAGCCGATCCCGCGCGAGGAGATGCGCGCGTGGGTCGATCACACGGCGGAGCGCATCCTGGCGCTCGGTCCGGAGCGGGTGCTGGAGGTGGGGTGCGGGACGGGGCTGCTGCTCTTGCGCGTGGCGCCGCACGTCCGTGCCTACCACGGGACCGACTTCTCGGGGGTGGCGCTGGAGCACGTCCGCCGGCATGCCGCCGGGCTCCCGCAGGTGACCCTGTCGGAGCGTGAGGCAGACGAGCTGACGGAGTTCGCGGGGGAGGGGTTCGACCTGGTGGTCGTGAACTCCGTCGCGCAGTACTTCCCGGACCTGGACTACCTGCTGCGCGTGCTGGAGGGGGCGGCCGCGGTGCTTCGGCCCGGCGGGCGGATCTTCGTGGGCGACGTGCGCAGCCTGCCGCTGGCGGGTGCCTTCCACGCCTCGGTGGAGCTTGCTCGCGCACCCGACGACCTCCCCGCCGGGCGCTTGCTGAGCCGGGTGCGACGGGGGATGGCAGAGGAGCAGGAGCTGCTGCTGGATCCGGCGCTCTTCGACGTGGTGCGGGCGCGGATGCCCCGCCTCGGACGCGTCGAAGTGCAGGCGAAGCGCGGTGAGTACGACAACGAGGTCTCACGCTTCCGCTACGACGTCGTCCTCCACCTGGACGCCGACATCGCCGCCGCAGCGGACCCGGCCGTGAGAGAGTGGGGCGGGGAGGACACGGCCGGGCTTCGGGCGCTGGCGGAGGGGAGCGCGTCGGCGCTGCTCGTCCGTGGCGTGCCCGACGCGCGGGTCCGCGAGCACGTCCGCGCGTACGAACTGGTACGGGCCGGCGGTGAAGCGAGTAACGCGGCGGCTGTGCGCTCGCTCGCGGCCGAATACGCAGGCGGGATCGCCCCCGAGGCGCTGTTCGCGCTGGGCGAGGAGATGGGTCGTGCCGTGGAGGTGCGCCCCGGCGCGGCGGGGATGCTGGACGTGCTCTTCCATCCGGCCGGTGTCGTCGCGCCCTTCCCCGTGGCGGTGGATGCGGAGCGGCCGTGGGAGAGCTATGCCAACGACCCGCAGTGGGGCCGCCGCATGCGCGCGCTGGTACCCGCGCTGCGCGAGGCCGCCCGCGCCCGGCTGCCGGAGTTCATGGTGCCGAGTGCCTTCGTGGTGC
>DASWMA010000068.1:0-1981 GCA_036399995.1 Longimicrobium sp.
GGACAGGGGACAGGGGACAGGGGACAGGGGACAGGGGACAGCCGGGGACGTGGCGGGGTGCGCGGTCGGAGGGCGGTGGCGCGGGGGGAAGGCGGCTGAAGCCGCGGGCTATGACGACAGGAAGCCTCCCAGACTGCGGGAGGCTTCAACTGCTTCGGGAGCTGCGCGCGGACGGCGTCGATCGGCGCCTTCGAGCAGGGATCGGTAACCCGCGGCGGCCGGCCCGCATCTCATCCGAAGGTCGTGGGCCCGTGAGGGGGCCCGAGTCCATCGATCTTCACCATCGACCACGGGGCCGTTGCGCGTGCCGCACCGCAAGGCGTATCTCTTCATCCGGTCCACGCCCGGAGCTTCCGGGCCGCCGGCGCGCCGCCTCGCGCGCCCGCTCCCACGCCGCGCGCACACGCACGTGCAACCCGCACCGCCCGCCGCAGACCCGCAGGCCGAGCTGCTCGAGCGCCTCCGCGCGGGCGACGACGCGGCGTTCGAGCAGCTGGTGCGCGAGCAGACGCCCATCCTGCTGCGCGTGGCCCGGCGCCTCCTCCACTCCGAGGAAGAGGCGCGCGACGCGGTGCAGGACGCGTTCGTGGCCGCCTTCCGTGGGCTCCCCACCTTCCGCGGCGAGTCGCGGCTGGGGACGTGGATCTACCGCATCGCCGTGAACGCCGCGCTGGCGCGGCTGCGCACCCGCGCCGGCACGCCCGAGGTGAGCCTCGACGAGTGGCTCCCCCGCTTCGTGGAAGACGGCCACCCGGTGGAGCCCGCCGCCCCCTGGCCCGCCGACGCCGGTCCCGAGCGCCGCGAGGTGCGCGAGCGGGTGCGCGCCGCCATCGACCGCCTTCCCGAAACCCACCGCACCGTGCTGGTGCTGCGCGACATCGAAGAGCTCACCACCGACGAGGCGGCCCAGGCGCTGGGCATCACCCCCGGCGCGGTGAAGGTGCGGCTGCACCGCGCGCGGCAGGCGCTGCGCACCCTGCTGGACCCCTGGATGCGAGGCGAGCAGCCATGAGCCCGCACCGCGCCACCTGCCGCGAGATCTACGACTTCCTCGACGACTACCACGGCGGCGGGCTCGACCCGCTGCGCGGCTCGGCGTTCGAGCGGCACCTGTCGCTGTGCCCGTCGTGCCGCCACTACGTGGACAGCTACCGCCGCACCGTGGAGCTCGAGAAGGACGCCTTCTGCGAGGCCGAGTCCTCGCCGCCGCCCGCCGAGCTGGTGGACGCCATCCTGGCCATCCGCCGCACCCCGCCCTGACGCCGGCGATAAGTGCCCGGTGCCCAGTTCCCAGTGCCCAGGAACGGCACGACTGGGCACTGGGCACCGGGCACTTCCCTCACCCCGTCCGCCGCGGCGGGCGCGAGGCCAGCACCACCTCGGCCGGGGCGCCGCACTCGGCGCAGGCGGCCGCGGCCCCTTCCTGCCACCGCCCGCACCGTTCGCACAGCGTCACCAGCCGGCCCTCGGCCTCCATCTGCGCGGGGAGGAGGAACGCCGTGCCGTCCTGCGCCACCGCGCGCAGCGACGGGCCGGTGTAGAAGTGCGCCAGCAGGTCGCGCACGTCGCCGTCCTCGGTCTTCGCGGTCACCACGTCTTCCCGAGTGACCGCGGTGCGGCTGCGGAAGCGGCTGCGCTCGGCCGTCCAGGTGCGCTCCACCCCCGGCTCGGGCTCCAGCTTCAGCGTCAGCCCGCGCGTCTCCAGCGTGAACGAGACGGCCAGGCGGCGCCGCAGCCGGTCGGCGGCGCGGTCCACCTCCAGCGCGGGGGCCAGCTGCCGGCGGTTGGCGGGGTGGATCGAGGCGTCGCAGAAGATGGTGGCGCGCGCGTGCGACCAGAGCGGGGTGCGCAGGTCGCCCACGTCGGTCTCGACCACGGCGGTGTAGTCGTACGGCCGCTCCACCGGCCCTACCTCGATCCGCGCGCCCTGCACCCCCGGCGCGTCGCGCAGCGCCTCGTGCACCGCGCGCGCCAGCGCCTC
>DASWMA010000069.1:0-5826 GCA_036399995.1 Longimicrobium sp.
GGCCCCCACCCCCGGCTCGCCAAGGCTCGCCACCCCCTCCCCCAAAACAGCCTGGGAGAGGGGGTGCTGGACGGTGTCGAGGCGGGAAACACGCCCCCACGCTCGAAGTAGCCGGCGCGAAGCGCCCCAGGTCCCTCCCCCAGGTAGTTTTTGGGGGAGGGACAGGCGCCCCCAGGCGCCAGGGAGAGGGCCCCGCGGGGCCGCGTCAACGCAGCGGAATTCCTCCCGCCGCAGCCTTGAAGGTTGATCTGGGTTCCATCGGAGATCGAGGATGAACAAGCTCTCGCTGAACGACCTTCCCGCCGAGGCGCTGCGCGGCCGGCGCGCCCTGGTGCGCGTCGATTTCAACGTGCCGCTCGACGAGGACGGCACCATCGCCGACGACACGCGCATCAGCGCCACCGTTCCCACGCTTCGGCACCTGGTGGACGCGGGCGCCCGCATCGTCCTCCTCTCCCACTTCGGACGGCCCAAGGGGAAGGTGGTGCCCGAGATGTCGCTGCGGCCGTGCGCCGCGCGGCTGGGCGAGCTGCTGAGGCGCGAGGTGCGCTTCCTCGACCAGTCGGTGGGCCCCGAGGCGGTGGCGGCGACCCACCAGCTGGGCGACGGCGACGTGCTGCTGCTGGAGAACACGCGCTTCCACGCGGGCGAGGAGAAGAACGACACCGAGCTGGCGCGGCAGATGGCCGAGCTGTGCGACGTGTACGTGAACGACGCGTTCGGCGCCGCGCACCGGGCCCACTCGTCCACCGCCGGCGTGGCCGAGGTGATGAAGGGGGAGGGGAAGCCCGCCGTGGCCGGGTTCCTGATGGCGCGCGAGCTGGAGTATCTCGGCGGCGCGCTGGAGAACCCGAAGCGCCCGTTCGTGGCGATCCTGGGCGGCGCCAAGATCTCGGGGAAGATCGACGTGATCAACCACCTCCTCCCCAAGGTCGACCGGCTGCTGATCGGCGGGGCCATGGCCAACACCTTCTTCAAGGCGATGGGGCTGCAGACCGGCACCTCACTGGTCGAAGACGACCGGCTGGAGATGGCGAAGGGGCTGGTGGACGGCTCGGGCGACCGCCTGACGCTGCCGGTGGACTGCATCGTCACCGAAAAGCTGGAGGAGGGCGCGACCGGCGACACCGTCTCTCGCGAGGCGATCCCCGCCGACCGGCTGGTGGCCGACATCGGCCCGCGCACCATCGAGGCGTTCCGCGGCGAGCTGGCCGGGGCGGGGACGGTGCTGTGGAACGGGCCGATGGGGGTGTTCGAGAACCCCGCCTTCGCGGCCGGCACCCGCGGCGTGGCCGAGGCCGTGGCGGCCGCCACCGATAACGGTGCGACGACGATCATCGGCGGGGGCGACAGCGCGGCGGCGGTGAGCGAGATGGGGCTGGAAGCGCGGATGAGCCACGTCTCCACCGGCGGCGGCGCATCGCTCGAGTTCCTCGAGGGCAAGGAGCTTCCCGGCGTGGCCGCGCTGAGCGAGCGGGAGGCGTCGTGAGCGCGCCGCTGAAGCCGGTGATGGCCGGCAACTGGAAGATGAACCACGGGCCCGCCGAGACCACGCACTTCTTCGAGGAGTTCCTGGCCGTGGCGCAGCCGCGCGACGACCGCAGCGTGGTCTTCTTCCCCCCTGCCATCTCCTTCGCCGCCGCGCGCGAGGCGATCCAGGGGCGCCCCGACATCCTCCTGGGCGTGCAGAACGTCTACTGGGAAAGCTCCGGCGCCTTCACCGGCGAGCTTTCGGCGGGGATGGCGGCCGACGCGGGGGCGGCGCTGGTGCTGGTGGGCCACAGCGAGCGCCGCTGGGTGTTCGGCGAGAGCACGGACGACACGGTGAAGAAGGTGCGCGCCGTGCTCGACGCCGGCCTGGTCCCCATCCTTTGCGTGGGCGAGAAGATCGAGGAGCGCCGCGCCGGGCGCGAGCAGCTGGTGGTGCAGGGGCAGCTGGCCCCGGTGATCGAGGCGGTGTCGCGCGACGAAGCGCGCTCGCTGGTGATCGCCTACGAGCCGGTGTGGGCCATCGGCACCGGCGTGAACGCCACGCCGCAGGACGCGGGCGCCATGCACCGCTTCATCCGCCGCGCGCTGGGCGAGCACTACGGCCAGGAGACGGGCGGCGGCATCCCCATCCTCTACGGCGGCAGCGTGAAGCCCGACAACGCCGCCGAGCTGCTGGCGGTGGATGACGTGGACGGCGTGCTGGTGGGCGGCGCCAGCCTCGACCCGCACGGCTTCGCGAAGATCTGCGCGGCGGGGTGACGGATCCCCCGCCGTGGCTTCCCTTTTCGGCCCCTTTCGTATCATCTTTGGAGTGGTTCCGATCGCCTGACCGGCGTCCGCCCTCCACTCTCCTCAGAGATCACTCTACGCGTGATGTCCACCGCTGACGCCATAGGGGCGCCCGGCCTGACGCCGCTCGTGCGCGACGCGGCGCAGGGGCGGCTCCCCGGATGGACGCAGGCCAAGCCCAGCCGCCGCGAGCACATGGGGCGCGTGGCGGCGCTGATGCGCACCTGGGCCGAGCAGCTGGGGCTGCCCGACGACGACGTGGCGCGCTGGACGGCGGCCGGCTGGCTGCACGACGCACTGCGCGACGCCGATCCCGACGAGCTGCGCCCGGCGGTGCCCGCGGAGTACCGCGAGCTTCCCGGCAAGCTGCTGCACGGCCCCGCCGCCGCCGAGCGCCTGCAGGGGCTGGCCGACGACGAGCTGGTGGGCGCGGTGCGCTGCCACACGGTGGGCTCGCCGAAGTTCGGCGCGCTGGGGCGGGCGCTGTACCTGGCCGACTTCCTCGAGCCGGGGCGCACCTTCTCGCCCGAGTGGACCGAGTCGCTGCGGCGCCGCATGCCGGGCGAGATGGACGCGGTGCTGCGCGAGGTGGTGGAGGCGCGCATCGGCCACGTGATGCGCAGCGGCAGCAGCGTGCACCCCGAGACGCGAGCCTTCCATGCCCAGGTCGAAGCCGAAGCGCGGTAGCGCGCCCGCGGCTCGCGGCAAGGGCGGGGCGGCGGCCGGCGGGCGGCTGCAGACGCTGGCGCTGTTCGTGGCCATCGCCGCCGTGGGCGCGCTGCTGGCATCCCTGGGCTACGGCGTGTGGCAGCACTTCCATCCCCCCACCCCGGCCGCGCCCGTTTCGGCAGGCGCGGGGGAGGCCGCCGCGCCGGTGCGGCCGCCGACGGGGCGCGTTCGCGTGCAGGTGCTGAACGCCACCCGCACCTCGGGGCTGGCGCGCACCGCCACCGACGTGCTGCGCGACCGCGGCTTCGACGTGGTGGAGATGGGGAACGCGCGCGGCTTCAGCCCCGACTCGTCCGTCGTTCTCGACCGCGTGGGCCACGTGGAGCCGGCGCGGCAGGTGGCCGACGCGCTCGGCATCCGCCGCGTGGAGAGCAAGCGCGACAGCAACCTGGTGCTGGACGTGACTGTCGTCCTGGGGAGCGACTGGAGGGTGCCCGCGCCGCCGCCGTGATCTACCGGCAACTGTCGAACTGCATGGCTCACACGGAGCAACGGAGGGAACGGAGGAACGGCGTCGCGCGCGCAGTTCTCCGTTCCCTCCGTTTCTCCGTGGCCGTGTGACATCTGCTGTTGCTGTCGGGGTGAATTGCTGGCTCGCTGTCTGCCGAGTGTGTCGTGACACGTGCCGGACAGGGGCCAGGGGCGGACGGGTGCCAAGATTCGGGTGCTGGCCAGGTTGGCGGGGCGAATGAATTCGCTGCAACAACGACACGAAGTCCGCCTTCGCGGACTACCGGCGTTTGCTCGGCCGCGGCGGCGGTGCACGGGAACGGGCTTCGCGAGGGGCGTGACTGCCGCCGGGTGCTTACCCGATCGTTCGATCCCCCTCGTCCTGACGCGATGAGCGACGCGATGGAGCAGGACCCGGTGCTCGCCCGCATCGTCGCCTGGGCGGAGACGCGGGAAGAGGTGCGCGCGGTGGTGCTCACCAGCACGCGCGCGGTGCCGGGCGGGCGGATGGACGAGCTCTCGGACTGGGACCTGGTGCTGTACGTGGTCGATCCGGCTGCCTTCGCTTCGTCCGCCGAATGGACCGAGGCCGCGTACGGGCCGGTGCTGGTGGCGTGGGGCGACGAGGGGGAGTGGCGCGAGTTTCGGCCCTTCATGCGGCTGGTGATCTACCGCGACGGCACCAAGGTCGATTTCACCCTCGCGCCGGCCGCCGAGCTGGAGGCGATCGCCGCGGGCGGACGGCTTCCCGACGCGCTGGACGTGGGGTGGCGCGTGCTGCTGGACCGCGACGGCACCGCCGCCAGGCTGCCGCCGCCGACGTTTACCGCGCACGTGCTCCGTCCTCCGACCGCGGAGGAGTTCCGGCGGGTGGTGGACGAGTTCTGGTTCGAGAGCACCTACGTGGCCAGGAACCTGCGCCGCGACGAGCTGTTCACCGCCCGCTACAGCTTCGACAGCGTGATGCGGCAAGGCCTGGTGCGCATGCTGGAATGGCGCGCGGCGCTGGACCACGCCGGCCGTGCCGCGGTGGGCGCGTACGGGCGCCGCCTTCGCTCGGTGCTGGACGCGGAGACGTGGCGCGAGGTGGAGGCGACCTTCGCCGGGGCGGGGACCGAGGAGGGGTGGAACGCGCTGTTCGCGATGCTGCGCCTGTTCCGCCGCACCACGCACGAGGTGGCCGCGCGGCTGGGCTTCGACGCCCCGCGCGGCGTGGAAGACACCATGACGGGGCACCTGCAGCGGATGCGCCGCGGCGGCGGCGCCAGGGAGGGGCAGGGGGGATGACCGAGCGTGTGGAGGGGGACGACTTCGTGCTCTTCGCCGGCAGCGCCAACCCGGCGCTGGCCCAGGCGGTGGCGCGGGAGCTGGGGGTGGAGCTGGCCGGCAGCCGCGTGGAGCACTTTCCCGACGGCGAGCTGTCGGTGCGGCTGCTGGAGTCGGTGCGGCGCAAGGAGGTGTACGTGATCCAGCCCACCGCGCCGCCGGTGAACGACATGCTGATGGAGCTGCTGGCCTTTTCCGACGGCTGCAGGCGCTCGGCGGCGGCGCGGGTGACGGCGGTGGTGCCGTACTTCGGTTATGCGCGCGCCGACCGGCGCAACCGCCGCCGCCAGCCGATCACCGCCAGCATGGTGGCCGGGCTGATGCAGAGCGCTGGCGTCGGCCACGTGCTGACCGTGGACCTGCACGCGCCGCAGATCGAGGGCTTCTTCCAGATCCCCGTCGACACGCTGAACGCCGTGGGCCCCATCTGCGACGCGCTGGCCGGGTCGCTGCCGCGCGACCTGACCGTGGTCTCGCCCGACGCGGGGCGGGTGAAGGAGGCGGGCGAGTTCGCGCAGCGGCTGGGGGCGCCGCTGGCCATCATCATGAAGCGGCGCGAGAGCGGCACCCGCACCGAGGTCACCCACCTGGTGGGCGACGTGGACGGCCGCGCCTGCCTGATCGTGGACGACATGATCAGCACCGGCGGCACGCTGGTCTCCAGCATCCACGCCCTGCGCGAGGCCGGCGCGCGCGAGTTCCACGTCGCCGCCACGCACGGCCTGCTCCTGGGCGACGCCTGCGAGCGGCTGGAAGCCGCCGGCGTGACCCGCGTGATGGTGACCGACACGGTGCAGGTGCCCGAGCGCGAGTGGCCGGCGTTGCGCGTGGTGTCGCTCGCCCCGCTGCTGGCCGAGGCGATCCGGCGCATGGTGCGCCACGAGTCGGTGTCGGAGATCGGCTAGAGCGGTTTGCATATCAGTCCAGAGTACCGGACAGAGTGTTTAGGCTTTATGATGGAGAGCGGTGCTGGATGACGATCCCCCTGCGTGAGGGTGCGCCATGCCTGGACCGTACTCGTTGGATCTCCGGGAGCGTGTC
>DASWMA010000070.1:0-8518 GCA_036399995.1 Longimicrobium sp.
ACGGCGGTGCTGGGTGCTAGGTGCCCAGTGCCCAGTGCCCAGTGCCCAGTGCCCAGTGCCCAGTGCCCAGTGCCCAGTGCCCAGTGCCCAGTGCCCAGTGCCCAGTGCCCAGTGCCCAGTGCCCAGTGCGGCGGGGATCGCCGCATAGCGTAGGAATGTCATCCTGAAGGATCCGTCGCCGCGGCGCGAGCGGCATCATGCCGGTCGCGCCGTCCGCCTTCTCATTGCTCCTATCCCCATCGTCATGCCCGACCTGGCCAAGCCCGCCGAACTGCTCGCACGCATCCGCGCGGCGCTCGCCGCCGCGGGCGATCCCGAGCGCGCGGCCGCGCAGCAGG
Source organism: Longimicrobium sp. (assembly GCA_036399995.1). Lineage (GTDB taxonomy): Bacteria > Gemmatimonadota > Gemmatimonadetes > Longimicrobiales > Longimicrobiaceae > Longimicrobium. Next base: position 339 of record DASWMA010000070.1, read on the forward strand.
CGTACATGAAGAGCGCCATGCCGTATCACGGGGTGAGGACCACGCCGCAGCACGCCATCTTCTGTAAGGTGTTCGGGAGAGGCGCGTTCGCCTCGGTCGAGACGTGGCGCGAGGCGGTGCTGTACCTGTGGCGAAACGCGGAGTACCGCGAGGAACGCTACGCGGCGATCTGGCTTTCCGGCGACCTCGAGGCGATCGAGTTCCACACGATGGACGTGCTGCCGATGTATGAGGAGATGATCGTGACCGGCGCGTGGTGGGATTACGTGGACGACATCGCCGCCCATCGTCTCGCCCGGCTGGTGCGGCGCCATCCGGCGGAGATGAAGCGCGAGATGCGCAAGTGGAGCCGCGACGATCACATGTGGAAGCGCCGCGCCTCCATCCTCTGCCAGCTCCCGCTCAAGCGCGACACCGACCTGAAGCTGCTGCAGGCGTGCATCGCGCCGTCGATCGGCTCGCGCGAGTTCTTCCTGCGCAAGGCGATCGGGTGGGCGCTGCGCCAGTACGCCCGCACCGACGCCGCCTGGGTGGAGCGCTACGTCCGCGACCACGCCGCCGAGCTGAGCCCGCTCAGCAAGCGCGAGGCGCTCAAGGCGCAGCTGAAGTCCGGCGCCATCGCCCAGATCCCCTGATGCTGATATGGCATCCGCCGTCATCCGCCTCGCAACCCGACAGGCCGCGGTTGAAGTCCGCGACGGCGGGCTGCGTGCCCGTCGTAGCCGCGAGTTCAGGCGCAAAATCCTGCGCGCATCGACTCGGGTTCGGCGGCATCGTCACCGCTCCCGGCGGCCGCGACTCGGTCGCAACTTCCCGCCACGACGGCGCGTAAACGCTTGGCAGCCCCAAGCCGCCGCCGTATCGTACCGAAGCGAGCTTCCGCAGCCCCGGACCTTCGCACCTTCGCAAACCGCACCCCCGGCACCCGCATGCTCCGAAATCTCACCTTCGCAACGCTGGCCGTGCTCGCCGCGGCGCCCGCGATGGCGCAGACCGCTGCCGCGCCCCGGCCGCCGGTGGCCCGCATCGTTCCGCGCGCCGACACCACGCTGGGCGACGTGCGCGTCGACAACTACTTCTGGCTGCGCGACGACAAGCGCCAGGACACGGCCGTCATCAACTACCTGGAGGCGGAGAACCGCTACACCCAGGCGATGATGCGCCACACCGAGGCGCTGCAGGAGCGGCTCTTCCAGGAGATGCGCGGGCGGATCAAGGAGACCGACCTCTCCGTGCCCGAGCGCATCGGCGAGTACTACTACTATTCACGCACCGAGGCGGGGAAGCAGTACCCGATCTACGCCCGCAAGCGCGGCAGCCTGACCGCGCCTGAAGAGGTGATGCTGGACCTGAACCAGATGGCCGAGGGGACGCGCTACTTCTCGCTGGGCGCCAGCCAGGTGAGCCCCGACGGGCGGCTGCTGGCCTTCGCCACCGACACCACCGGCGCCGAGCGCTACACGCTGATGGTGAAGGACCTGTCCACCGGCCGCATCCTTCCCGACCGCGTGGCCCGCGTGAACGGCAACGTGGAGTGGGCCGCCGACAACCGCACGCTCTTCTACGCCGTGGGCGACGCGGCCAACCGCTCGTACCGGGTGATGCGCCACGTGCTGGGCGCCGACGCCGCCACCGACGCGGTGATCGCCGAAGAGCCCGACGACCTGTTCAGCATCTACGTGGGGAAGACCAAGGACCGGAAGTTCCTGCTGATCCGCACCGGCTCGTTCGACGTGAGCGAGATCCGCTACCTGCCGGCCGACCAGCCGATGGGCACCTTCCGGGTGATCCGCCCCAAGACGCCCAACGTTCTGTACAGCGTGGAGCACCACGGCGACCGCTTCCTGATCACCACCAACGAGGGCGCGCCCAACTTCAAGCTGATGTCGGCCCCCGACACCGACCCGCGGCGCGAGAACTGGCGCGAGCTGGTGCCGGCCAGCGACTCGGTGCTGCTGGACGGGATCGACGTGTTCCGCGACTACCTGGTGCTGTACCAGCGCCAGAACGCGCTCCGCAAGATCCGCGTGGTGCCCTTCGCCGGCGGGCAGCCGTACGAGGTGGACTTCCCCGAGGCGATCTACACCTTCCGCGGCGCCGCCAACCCCGAGTTCGACAGCCGCGTGCTGCGCTTCACCTACACGTCGCTGGTCACGCCCTCGGCCGTGTACGACTTCGACATGGCCACGCGCACCCGCGAGCTGAAGAAGGCCACCGAGGTGCCCGGGTACGACCCGCAGCTCTACGCCACCGAGCGCACCTGGGCACGCGCGCCCGACGGGACCATGGTGCCGGTCTCCCTGGTCTACAAGAAGCCGCTGGCGCGCGACGGCTCGCGGCCGCTGCTGCTGTACGCCTATGGCTCGTACGGCTTCAGCACCGACCCGGCGTTCAGCAGCGGGATCGTGAGCCTGCTGGACCGCGGGGTGGTGTACGCGATCGCGCACATCCGCGGCGGGCAGGAGATGGGGCGGCACTGGTACGACCAGGGGAAGCTGCTCAACAAGAAGAACACCTTCACCGACTTCATCGCCGTCGCCGAGCACCTGGTTGCGCAGCGGTACACGCGCAGCGACCGGCTGGCCATCCGCGGCGGCAGCGCGGGCGGGCTGCTGATGGGGGCGGTGATCAACATGCGCCCCGAGCTGTTCAAGGCGGTGGTGGCCGACGTGCCGTTCGTGGACGTGATCAACACCATGCTCGACGCGTCGATCCCGCTGACCACGGGCGAGTGGCTGCAGTGGGGCGACCCGCGCAAGGCCGAGTTCTACGGCTACATGAAGAGCTACTCGCCGTACGACAACGTGCGCGCCACCAACTATCCGGCCATGCTGGTGACGGCCGGCCTGAACGACCCGCGCGTGGCCTACTGGGAGCCGGCCAAGTGGGTGGCGCTGCTGCGGGCGACCAAGACGGACGGCAACCCGCTGCTGCTGCGCACCAACATGGGCGCCGGCCACGGCGGCGCGTCGGGGCGCTACGACGCCATCCGCGAGAACGCGGTGCGCTACGCCTTCATCCTCGACCAGCTCGGGATCAAGCAGTGAGATCGTCGGCGTGGACGCGCGACTCGTGCGCGTCCGCGCATCACTGTTCACGGGGGAAACGGCATGCCCGACGCTTTCCGCGATTTCGCGGTCGACTACGAGGGTGTGATCGGCAATGCCCGCCCGGATGAGTACGAGGAGCTGGTGGCGTATCTCGCCGAGGAACTGCCCTACCGCTGGACGGAGCAGTACCGCGCGATGATCAATCACGAGGCATACGTTCTCAATGTGCACGACCGCGGGTTCAACTTCCTCTTCGATCTCACTCTCGCGAACTACGACAAGAACGATCCGACCCGGCCGGATGATCGTGTCGTAGCTGCCTATGGCCGCTCGAAGGCTCCCGATACGAAGCGTGACGCGTCTCGTATCCGTGGCTTCGGTACCCTCCGCGGAACACGCGGGCCACGGGACAAGGGGCACTTCATGGCGCACAGCATGGGCGGGTCTCTCGACATCAACATCTTTCCTCAACATCCAGACGTGAACCGTGGCCGCGGAGAGTGGAAGCGATATCGAGCGATGGAACGCTATGCCGCCAAGCACCCGGGCACGTTCGTGTTCTCGCGGCCGATTTACCTGGACGACGGCTGGGTGCCGCATGCGCTGGAGTACGGTATTCTTCTGCCGGAGCCTCGTTTCTGGGTCGAGCGGTTCCCCAACTGATACGCTCCCGCACGACCGTGACGTCAACGACTGCGAAACCGGGATGATGGCGCACGCGTGAGGCGTGCGAGGCCCCGCGCGTTCAGGAGCGTCCATCCGGTTCCCGATGATCCCGTCCCGGAGGTTCACGATGCGCGCTGTCTTCCTGCTTCTCGGGGCCCTGCTCGCCTCCGCCGGCGTCTCAGCCTGCGGCGACGAGGTGGAGGCGCCGCCGGAGAATGCCGATGCGTACGCCGCGTGCCAGCGGATCATGCGCCGGAGCTACGAGCGGTGGCGGCAGATCCACCTGCGGGAGATGGATCCCGCGGAGTTCGGGCGCAGGATTCGCTTCCCCGACGTGGCCACCGACTCGGCGACGGTGAAGGAGCTGGGCGACGGCGTGTTCGAGGTCTCCGCCACGGCCGGCCGGCCGAGCGCCGACCACCCCGGCGAGCTCTTCCACGGCAGCTTCCGGTGCACCGTGCGCCAGACGTGGACGCAGGAGGGGGCCATCGTGCAGATTGGCTGATTTCCTTGCCAGGGATCGAGCAAGAGAGGATGCTCGTCGGATCGACTTCAACTCGAACGCGCTGCGGGTGTGCCGTACGTTCCCGCTCGCTGCCACGCGCTCGCACCCGGACCGTGATCGCCCGATGCCGCCACCCCGCACCTCGCCCGTGAAATCCCGCATCTCTCTCGCCTTCTTCGCCGTCGCGCTCGCGCTGGCGCCCGCGGCGGTGCCGGCGCAGGCGGACGCGCCCGTGGCCCCGGCGGCGGCGCGGGTGACCGCGCTGGCCGACGAGTACGTGCGCGAGTACAAGGCGATGTATCCCGAGGCGGCGGTGTTCTCGGGCTTCAGCGATGTGAAGCCGGAACGCTTCTCCGACAACTCGCTCCCCGCGCTGGCGGCGTGGCGGGCGCGCGAAGACCGCTGGCTCGCCGAGCTCGCCCGCATCGACGGGCGCGCGCTGTGGGGGCGGCCGGAGTGGGTCACCTTCGGCTACCTGCGCGAGGCGCTGGACGCGTCGCGGCAGTACCGCGTGTGCCGCGCCGAGCTGTGGGGCGTGAACCAGATGAGCGGGTGGCAGGTGGACGTGGTGGAGATGGCGGCCCAGGAGGCGCTGGCCACCCCCGAAGACCGCGCGCGGGCGCTGCGCCGCTGGGGCGACCTCCCCCGCTACGTCGACACCGAGATCGCCAACCTGCGCGAGGGTGTGCGCCAGGGGTACACCGCGCCCCGCCGGCTGGTGGAGCTGGTGATTCCGCAGCTCGACGCCTACCTGGCCGCATCGCCCGACTCGTCGCCGCTGGCGGGGCCGCTGCAGCGCGACACATCGCCGGAATTCCGCGCGGCGTGGACGGCGCTGCTGCGCGACCGCATCGAGCCCGCCGTCCGCCGCTACCGCGACTACCTGGCCAACGAGTACCTGCCCCGGGCGCGCACCTCCATCGGCGTTTCGGGCAACCCCGGCGGGCGCGCCTGCTGGGAGGCCGCCTTCCGCCGCTACACCTCCATCAATCGCACGCCCGAAGAGACGTTGCGGCTGGGCGAGGCCACCGTGGCGCGCTACGCCCGCGAGGCCGTGGAGATCGGCGGGCCGGTGTTCGGAGCCACCGACATCGCCTCGCTGCGCCGGCGGATCAACGAAGACCCGCGCAACCGCTTCACCAGCCGCGACGAGCTGCTCGAGTTCACGCGCGAGCACGTGCGCCACGCGCGCGAGGTGATGCCGCGGTACTTCAGCCGCCTCCCGGCCGCCGACGTGGTGGTGGAGCCGATCCCGGCGTTCATCGAGGCGACGGCCAGCAGCAACTACCAGCCGGCGCCGCAGGACGGGAGCCGGCCGGCGCGGTACAACATCAAGCTGTACCAGCCCGAGCGGCAGCAGCGCGGCACCGCCGAGGTCACCGCCTTCCACGAGACGTATCCCGGGCACCACCTGCAGATCGGCGCGGCGCAGGGGATGGCGCTGCACCCCGTCTCACAGCTCGCCATGGGCGGCGCGTTCGTGGAGGGGTGGGCGCGCTACGCCGAGGCGCTGGCCGAAGAGATGGAGCTGTATTCGCCGGCCGGCCGCGTCACCCGGCGGCTGTGGCCCGCGCACGGGATGGTGGTGGACCCGGGGCTGCACCTGTTCGGCTGGACGCGCGAGCGGGCGATCGAGTTCGTGGCCGGCGCCGGGCGCGCCCCCGAGCAGGCGGCGTCGCTGGTCGACCGGGTGATCGCCTGGCCCGCGCAGCTCACCAGCTACGACACCGGCGGCCTGGAGATCTTCGCGCTGCGCCAGCAGGCGCAGCGCGAGCTGGGCCCCCGCTTCGACCTGAAGGCCTTTCACGACGCCGTGCTGGGCAACGGCGCCGTAACGCTCCCCATGCTGCGCGAGCAGGTGGAGCGCTGGATCGCCGCACAGAAGGAACGCTGAGGGATCGTCGTCCTTATCGCTTGGCCCGCGCACGCGCCGGCCGGGCACCACCGGTGAGGGGAAGCATGGGAGCATCGTACTCGAACATCACGCTGCACGGGCCCGACCGCGACCGCATCATCCAGGCGCTCGAGGCGCGCGGGCGGCAGGCGTACGTGGGCCCCGTCACCGGCGGCTTCGTGGTGGTGTTCGACGAGGCGAGCGAAGACGATCCCGACCTGGGTGCGGAGCTCGCCCGCGAGCTGACGGGCGAGCTGGGGGGCGTGGCGCTGCTCGCGCTGGTCCACGACGACGACGTCTTCATGTACGCGCTGGCGCGCGACGGCCAGATGGTGGACCAGTACAGCTCGCGCCCCGACTTTCCCGAAGGGAGCGCGCCGCCCGAAGGGGGCGACGCGGCGCTCCTGGCACAGGTGTTCGGCTCGGGGAACCAGGCCGCGGTGGAGCGCGTCCTCCGCCAGCCCGGCAAGCAGGGCGACTATACGTTCGAGACCGCGCGGCACGCCGACCTGTTCGAGATGCTGGGGCTTCCCGAGCACGCCGTGGGGCTGGGCTTCGGCTACGTCTACCAGGGCGACGCCGGTGAGCTGGAGCCGGAGCTGGCCCGCGTGGGCTTCGGCGAAGACGAGGAGGAAGGCCCGGCCGCGCAGCACGGCCTGCTGAACCGGCGGATCATGCGCTCGCCCGGCGGCCCCGAGACGCTGGCCCAGATGGAGGCGATGGCCGAACGGCTGCGCGGCCCGGCGCACGGCTACTTCCCTGCGCTGGTGGCCGGCGACGCCGGGGCGGTGCGCGCGCTGTTCGAGAGCGAGCCCGTGCTGGACGACCCCGTCAGCGGCCGGGCGGAGGGCGCCGCCGCCGTGGACGCGCACGTGGCCGCGGCGCACGCGCGGTTCGCCGGCGGGCAGGCCCACTACATGGGCACCGGGCTCGTCGAATCGGCCGAGCGGGTGGTGGCGCACGGGCAGCTGATGGCCCAGGTGGAGGGCGAGATGGTGGTGCTCCCCTGCGCGTGCGTGTGGGAGCGCGGCCCGGACGGCGGGTTCCGCGAGCTGCGCGCATACTGGTCGCCCGCGGGGCTCAAGGCGCAGCGCGGCGAGCGCGCGCCGGTCCTGCCGCCCCAGCCCGACCTGGCGCTCCCCGAGCCGGTCGGCCGGCACCTGGCCGCGCTGGCCGCCGACGACCTTCCGGCCGTGGTGGGCACGTACGACCCCACGTGCCTGGCGCCGGTCCCCATGCCCTGGCTCGACCCCGAAGACACCGTCCGCCGGCACTACGGCGCGCAGGTGGGGCAGCAGGGCGCGGTGGTGCTTACGCCGTGCCGGGTGACCGACGCCGGGGCGAGCTGCGCGGTGGAGTTCGTGACCACGAAGTGGGACGGCGCCGACGTGCCCGCCCAGGCCGGGCTGGTGATCTACGAGCTGAGTGGCGGCAAGGTGTGCCAGGTGCACGTGTTCGGCGACCTGGCCCCCGCGCCGGCGGCAGGGCTGGGGGCGCTGGGCGGGCTGGGTGGGATGGATCTCGGCGGGCTGGCGGGGCTGGGCGGCCTGGGTGGGCTGGCCGGCGCCGGTGGGATGGCGGGGCTGGGCGGGGGGATGCCGGGGCTGGAGGGGATGCCCGGGCTGGAGGGGATGGAGATCTCGCCCGAGCAGATGCAGCAGGCGATGGACGAGGCCATGCGGTTGCTGAGCAGCGGCAACCTGGGCGACATCATGCAGAACCTGCAGCAGATGATGGGCGGGATGGGCGGCGGGATGCCGGGGATGCCGGGCGGGCTCGGCGGCTTCGGAACCGGGGGCGGGCCGGGTGCGCCGGGGATGGAAGCGCTCTTCGCTGGCTTCCCCGGCATGGGCGCCGAGGGATGGGACGACGACGAAGAGGATGGCGCGGATCCCGCCGCGGTGGACGACGATGGGTCGAACGACGCCGTGGCGACGCCGGACGATGGCGACGCGGACGCGGCCAGCGGTGACTCGCCGGAGGGTGGCGTCAAACCCGCATGATCTCCCGTTCCGGCCGCCACGTCGTACCCGATTGCCAGGCATCGTCCTGGAACGCGGGGATT
>DASWMA010000071.1:0-4696 GCA_036399995.1 Longimicrobium sp.
GCACCTCCGCACCTCCGCACCTCCGCGAGACCCGCGGCGGCGGCGAACCTTCCGCCGCCGCGGGCTCGACGTCACTTATCTCAGCCTCGGCCTGTTCCCCGGCGGCGGGCCGGGGTTGTGCCCCGGATGCGGGCGGGGGCGGGGCGGCTTCGGGTGCTCGATGTCGTCGTCGTCATCGTCGTCGCCGCTTCCGCTGCCGTGGAACTGGCAGCAGCCCGCCGCGCAGGTCATCCACGCGTAAGCCGGATCCACCATCTGCGCCATCTGCGCCAACTCGCCGTCGGCGGGGAACAGCGCCGACGGGCCGCCGCGCACGTGCGGCTCGCGCATGGCCACCAGCCCGCTCACCTCCGAGCTGTCGGGGCGCCACCTTGCGTAGGACTCGGCGAAGGACCTCTCCTCGGGGTGGAAGCGGAACTTCCAGCTGGTGGGCGACTGCGGGATGGGTCGGACCCTTCTCGCGCTGTCGCGGTAGATCCCCAGGCTCTGGCCGGCTCGCACCAGCAGGTACACGGTGTCGGTGGGGTTCGGCTGGCCGAACCCCAGGTTGGCCGGGTCCCACCCGTTGAAGCGCCGCACCAGCCCCAGGAAGCGCACGCTGTCCTGGTTCACCATGGCCAGCGAAACGCAGTTGGCCCGCCGCTCGGCCTCCACCCGGGCCCTCATCGGCTCGCAGTTCCCCGACCTGCGCGCCGGGCAGGGGATCACCAGCGCCGAGTCACCCCCCGTGAAGGCGATCCCGTTCTGCGTCATGAACGCCTGCAGCGCGCTCCACGGGGCGCCGGGCCGCACCAGCGAGTCGGGAACGGCCGGCGCGGGGGTGCACGCCTGCGCCACGGCGTGCAGGGGAAGGGCGGCCGTGAAGCACACGGCCAGCGCGCGCAGCGCGGCGCGACGGCTGTCGCGCGCGGGCGGTGGGGTGGACGGACGTGGGGCCTGCGGGCCGCCAGGGTGCATCCAGCTTGCGCGGTACATGGGTGCCTCCGCATCGAAGGGGCTGGGAAAGGATCCGGCACGGGGTCCGGAAGGGAGCACCCGCTGCGCGCGGCGGCGCACGGGTGCCGTGGTGGCGGGGATCGGCTCACGGGGACACGCGGAGTGACGGACCCGCGCCCAAACTACATCGGTTTTCGGATCGAACAAGGAAGCCCGGCACATCTGCATCACCTTTTGGTAACAACGCTCGCCGAAAGCACGCGATTGCGGCCACATAACGTATAAATCCAGATTTTCTGCGTCCCCAAGGACGCGCTCCCCTGCTCCTCTCGGACAGCTGCGGGGCTTGCGTGGGCCCCGCCTCTGCCCCAGTATGCGTTTCCGCGGTCAACCTGGTTTCTCCGCGCTATCACCCCCGCTCAAATCCGTGTTTTTTCTCAAGCTCCTGGGCTGCGCCGCGCTGGAGCGCGACGGCGTTCCCGTGTCGGGGCGAGCCGTGCATCGGCGCCGGATGGCGCTGCTGGCGGTGCTCGCCGCGGCGCGCGGGCGCATGGTGGGGCGCGAACGGGTGATCGGGTACCTCTGGCCCGACCACCCGGGCGACGCCGCGCGCCACCTGCTCAGCGAATCGCTGTACATCCTGCGCAAGACGCTGGGCGACGACGCCATCGTGGCCGCCGGCGACGAGATCTCGCTGGACCCCGCCGTGGTGGGGAGCGACGTGGCCCAGTTCCAGGCCGCGCTCGACGCCGACGAGCCCGAGCGGGCCGCCGCGCTCTATGCCGGGCCCTTCCTGGACGGCTTCTACGTGAGCGAGGCGCCCGACTTCGAGCGCTGGGCCGAGCAGGAGCGCGACCGCCTGGCCCGCGCGCACGCCCGCGCGCTCGAGGCGCTGGCCGAGGGCGCCGAGGCCGTGGGCCAGCCGCTGCGCGCGGCCGAGTGGTGGAAGCGCCTGGCCAAGGAAGACCCGTTCAGCTCGCGCGTGGCGCTGCGGGTGATGCAGGCGCTGGAGGCCGGCGGCGAGCGCGCGGCGGCCGTGCGCCACGCCTCGGTGCATGCCGCCCTGGTGCGCCAGGAGCTGGGCGCCGAGCCCGACGCCGAGATCGACGCGCTGGCCCGCCGCCTGCGCGAGGCCCCGCGCCCCGCGCCGGCCGAGGCGCCGGTGCTGGCCCCCGCGGCGGCCTCGGCCCGCACCGCGGTGGCCGCCGCGCCGGTGGAGACCACGGTCACCACGGTGGCGCCGGCCCCGCGCCCCGCCGCCCCCGCGGTGGAGCCCGCGCCCGCCGCCGCCGAGCCGATTTCCACGTCGACGGAACGGCCCGGGAGATGGGCGCCGCGCCGGCTGGCGATCGCCGCGGCGCTGGCGGTCGTCGCCATCCTGGGGCTGGTGTTCGCCCTGAAGCGTCCCGGGACGTCGGGGGCCGATTCGTCCACCTTCATCGTGCTCCCGTTCGCGCAGCGCAGCGGGCCGGGCGCCGCGGTGCTCTCGCCCGACCAGGTGGAGCTGCTGCTGCACGACGCGCTGTCGCGCTGGACCGACGTGCGGCTGGTGGACGCGCAGCGCGCCCGCGACCTGATGACGCGCCACGGCCCGCCGGGCACGCTCACCCAGGCGCGGCGCATCGCGCTGGAGGCGGGCGCCGGGCGGCTGGTGTGGGGCGAGATCACCCCGCTGGGCGACAGCGTGGTGGTGCGCGCCGCGCTGTACGACCACGCCGGGAGCGGCTCGCTGGCCGAGCGCACGGTGCGCATCGGCCGCGACCTGGGCGGGGTCACGCAGCGGATGGGGATGCTGGCCTCGGCGCTGGTGGGGCGCGCCGGGGCGGTGGAGGGCACGCCGGGCACCACCTCGCTGGCCGCCTGGCAGGCGTACCAGAGCGGGCGCCTGGCCATGGGGCGGTGGGACCTGTCTCGCGCCCGCGCCGAGCTGGCCCGCGCCGTGGAGCTCGACCCCGGCTACGCCGCCGCGCACTTCTGGCTGGCGCAGGCCATCGCCTGGACGGCCGAGCCCAAGCCGCGGGAGTGGAGGGAGAACGCCGCCCGCGCCCTGGCCGACTCGGCGCAGCTTTCCCCGCGCGAGCGCGCGCTGGCGCGCGGGCTGGCGGCGCTCAGCACCGACCGCTTCCCCGACGCCTGCCGCGAGTACGGCGGGCTGATCTCGCGCGACTCCACCGACTTCGCCGCCTGGTACGGGCTGGGCGAGTGCCTCTCGCGCGACTCGCGGGTGCTGCGCGACCCCTCCAGCCCCTCGGGGTGGCGCTTCCGCAGCAGCTACCACCAGTCGATCCACGCGTTCAGCCGCGCGCTGCGCACCGTGCCCTCGGCGCTGCAGGCGTTCCGCGGCGGCGGCTTCGTGCGCCTGCAGACGCAGCTGCAGACCGACGACCGGCTGCTGCGCCCCGGCTTCGCCCCGCCCGAGGCGGGGGGCGACACCCTCTGGTTCGCCGGCTACATCTCGCTGGCGGCCGACACCATCGCCTTCGTCCCCTGGCCGGTGGAAGACGTGGCGGCGCTGAAGAAGGAGACCATCCCCACCACGCGGGTGGCCGCCGGCGCGCGCAACCGCAACCTGCTGGCCGAGGTGCTGCGCGAGTGGGTGCGCGCCTTCCCGCAGAGCCCCGACGCGCACGAGGGGCTGGCGCGCGGGCTGGAGGCGATGGGGCGCATCCGGCAGGTGCGGCAGGGCGAGCCCAGCGCCTTCGCCGAGGTGGCCCGCGCCCGCGCGCTGGCCACCGACCCCGAGCAGCGGCTGCGGCTGGGGGTGGCGCAGGTTCGCCTGCACCTGCGCGTGGGCGACTTCGCCAGCGCCCGCGCCGCGGCCGACAGCGTGCTGCGCCAGTGGCCGCGCCCGGGGCCGCTCGACGCGCAGTACCTGGCGCCGCTGGCGGTGCTCACCGGCCGCGCCGCCCAGGCGGCGGCGCTGATGGGCACCGCGGCCCCGCAGCGCGAATACTTCACCCCGCGCGGCGGGCGCAGGGTAGACGTCCCGGTCCCCATCGCCCAGGCCGAGGGCGACGTGCTGGTGTACGCCGCGCTGGGGATGCTCGCCGAGCACCAGCAGGCCGAAGCGCGGGCGGAGCGGCTGGTCGGCGCGTGGATCGGCGACCCGGCCCGGCGCGAGATGGCACGCACGGCGCTGCTCAACGACAGCCACCGGATCTCGCGCGCCTACGGCACCCGCGGCGGAATCCCCCTCACCGAGCCCGACCCGGGGGTGGAGATGCAGCAGATGCTGGCCGGCGGCGACGCGGCCGGCGTGCGGGCGCGGCTGGCCGCCATGGCCGAGGCGCTGGGCACCCGCCGCCCGGGCGACCGCGACCTGTCGTACCTCTTCCCCGAGGCGGCGCTGCGGCTGGCCGTGGGCGACACCGCCGGCGCGCTCACCGAGCTCGACCGCACGCTGGTGGCGCTCGAGGCGCTCCCCATCAACGTGATCGACAAGCCGGTGGAGACCGGGGCGCTGCTGGGGATGATGCGCCTGCGCGCCCAGGTGGCCGCCGCCCGCGGCGACGCCCGCACCGCCGCCACCTGGCGCAACGCCTTGGCCGCGCTCTGGGCCGACGCCGACCCGCGCCTCCGGTCGTCCGTCGGACGATAAGCTCAGACCCCGGATCTTCCTCCAGCCGCCCGGCGCGACCCATCGCCCGGGCGGCTGTTCTGTCTCCTGCCGGACATTACCGGATCCGCGATTTCAGTGGCTGCGACGGGCACCCCGGGGGTCACACGGAGGAACGGAGAAGAGCGGAGGAAACGGAGGAAC
>DASWMA010000072.1:0-2283 GCA_036399995.1 Longimicrobium sp.
GGTCAGCGAGTACCACTGGGTGTAGTCGACCATGCGCAGCAGCGCGGTGCGGTAGTCCTCGGTCAGCTCCTTCTCGCGGTTCTTGCGGCGGATGTCGGCGACCATGGTGCGGAAGATGTCGAGCAGCTCCTCGCGCCGGGCGTCGGTGAGCGCCACCCCCCGCTGCGTGAGGAGGTCGTCCAGGCGCCGGGGATCGAAGGCGTCGGTCTTCTCGGGCCCCCGCACCTCCCAGTGCAGCCGCATGATGCCGTCCTTGAACAGCTTCATCGCGCCCAGGATGCGGTTGACCTCGTCCACCCAGCGGCGCGTCTGCCCGATGGCGCCCCGGATGGCGTCGACCACCTCCCGCAGCATCAGCTGCTCGATCAGGCGGCGGTCTTCCGCTTCGAGCAGCGTTTCCTTGCGCGCCCGCTCGTCCTCGAGCGCGCGATGGAGCTCGTCCAGGCGCATCACCCCGGCTTCGTGCCGGAAGCGGAGGATCTCGCCGTCGAGCGACGGGCTCATCTCCTCGAAGGTGCCGCTGGCCCGCAGGAACGCGGACTGGAGCTGCTCGCGCGACTCCTTCGCGTGGTCGTCGAGCGTGGCGGGGTCGGCGTCGTGCAGCAGCAGCTGCATCGTGCGGTCGAGCCCGGCCTCGCGCGCGGCGGCCACGTACTCCTCCAGCGTGGGATACGCCTCGATCCGCGCGCGCAGCTCCACGTCGTCGGCCTGCATGCGGATGGAGGCCGTGCGCAGCTGCGCGGAATAATCGGGCTCCTGGCCGGAAAGCGTCAGGAGCGTGCCGGTGTTCTGGTCGATGATCGACTTCGCCGCCTTTTCCGCATCTTCGATCTCCCGGATCCGGCGCTGGAGCACGTCGATCTCCGCGCGCAGCTCCTCGCGGCCCAGGCTCTCGCGCGCGAGCTGCTCGTCGAGCGTGCGAATGGCGGCGTCGAGCGTCTGCACCCGCACGTCGGCCTGGGCGATGCGCGGGGCGAGCTCCTCGGCGTGCCGGCGGTGCCGCTCGGCGTCACGGGTGCGCTCGGCGTACGTCCGGCGCAGCTCGTCCATCCGCTCCACCCCGTCGCCGATGGCCCGCACCAGCGTGAGCACCTCGCGCAGCGCGGCCGCGACGGCGTCCACGTCGGCCTTCGAGCGGCCCTTCAGGTAGGGCGCGGCGTCGGTGGTGCGGTCGAGCGCGGCGCTCTTCTGCTGCACCTCGTGCGTGGCCGCTTCGACGGCTTCGGCGGCCAGGTCGGCGTCACGGCGGCGGCGCTCGCGCTCGGCTTCTTCGCGGCGCGCGGCGTTGATGCGGTCGTGCACGGCCTGCAGCTGCGGCAGCTCGTGCGCGTTCCGCCATTCGCGGCCCAGCAGCCGCTCGCGCGCCTGCACCACGACGATCTCTTCACCCACCGCCTCCAGCGCCTCCCGCAGCTCGGCCAGCCGCGCGCGCGCTTCTTCGATGCGGCGGCGGCGCTCCTCTCGCCGTGCGGTCTCGCCCAGAAAGCGGACGCGCGTCTCGCCCGGCTCGGCGGCGAGGCCGTGCAGGGGGCCCAGCCGCCAGCTCCCATCGGCGGCGATCACACCGTCTTCGGCTTCCCCAAGCCCCAGCGCCCGCAGCGCCGCCGCCACGTCCCGCTCCGACAGCTCGGCGGAGGCGACCGGCACCAGCCACGGTGTCGCAGCGTCCCGACCTGGCAGCGGTTCGTCGACTGACTGGACGGGGCGGATCCAGCGGTCGCCCAGCCCGTGGCCCTCCAGCAGCGTGCAGACGCGTTCCGCCTCGCCTGCGGGCACCACGAGCGCGTCCAGCAGCCCGGCGTCGAGCAGTGCCGCCTCCACCCGCGCGGCCAGCGCCGGGCTCGCGGCGAGCGGGCCGGCCAGGTCGCAGGCGGCAAAGAGCGGCGCGTGGGCGATGCCGTGCTCACGCAGCAGCCTGCGCGCGGCCTGCCGTGCCTCGGTGCGGTCGGGCTCCACGTCGCGCTCGGCGGCCAGGCGACGCAGGCGCGCCTCCACCTCGGCCACGTCGCCCTGCAGGCGCTGCCGGCGGAAGCCCAGCTCCTGCGCGTGGGTGCGTAACGCGTCCTGCGCCTGGTCGTAGGCCGGCTGAAGAGAGGCGAGGATGGACGCGGGGCGGCGGCCCTGCGGATCGTAGCTCTCCACCGCGGCGAGCGCCGCGGCAAAGGCATCGTCGGGCACCGCGAGCTCCCCGCACTCGCTCCGCCACGTCTCCAGCGCGCCCACGGCGGCGGCGCGGGCCGTCTCGGCTTCGCGGGCGGCGCCGCGGAAGCGCTCGTCGGCCTG
>DASWMA010000073.1:0-5371 GCA_036399995.1 Longimicrobium sp.
CGGCAAGGACGGCGAGTCCGCCACGCTCTACCCCGTGGGCGGGGCCGTGGCCGCCACGCGCGTCCTGCTGGTGGGCATGGGCAAGCCCGATGCGGTCACCGCCGAAAAGCTGCGCAAGGCCGGCGGCACCGCGGCCAAGCAGGCGGCCAGGGCGCGCTCCACGCTGGTCACGTTCGTCCTCCCCACCACCTCCGTCGACACGCACGCCGCCGCGCGTGCGGTGGCCGAGGGGGTGGTGCTCGGCTCGTACACCTTCACCGAGCTCAAGTCGCGCCCGGAAGACGCCGCGCCGCCGGTGGAGCTGGGGACGCTCGAGCTGGTGATCGGCACGGAGACCGACGAGGCGGCGGCGCAGGAGGGCGCGCGGGTGGGCGCCGTGGTGGCCGCGGCCGCGAACTTCGCGCGCAACCTGGGGAACCTCCCCGGCAACGTGGTCACCCCCACGCGGCTGGCCGAGGTGGCCGGCGACATCGCCGGGCGCTTCGGGATGAAGCTCACCGTCCTCGGGCCCAAGGAGATGGAGGCCGAAGGGATGGGGGCGCTCCTGGCGGTGGCGCGCGGAACCGCCGAGGAGCCGCGGCTGATGGTGCTGGAGCACCGCGGCGGGGCCAGGGACGCGCGCCCGCTGGTGATCGTGGGGAAGGGGCTCACCTTCGACGCCGGCGGCATCTCCATCAAGCCCGCGGCGGGGATGGAGGACATGAAGTTCGACATGTGCGGCGGCGCCGCGGTGCTGGGCGCCATGCACGCCATCGGCGAGCTGGGCGTGGCCGCCAACGTGGTGGGGATCGTTCCCAGCAGCGAGAACCTGCTGGGCGCGAAGGCGATGAAGCCGGGCGACGTCTTCCGCGCGGCCAGCGGCAAGACCATCGAGGTGGTGAACACCGACGCCGAGGGGCGGCTGATCCTGGCCGACGCGCTGCACTACGCGAAGCGCTTCGACCCCGTGGCCATTCTGGACGCGGCCACGCTGACCGGCGCCTGCGTGATCGCGCTGGGGCACCAGGCCACCGGGATCATGGGGAACGACGAGGCGCTGCTCGAAGAGGTGCGCGCCGCCGGCGAGCGCAGCGGCGAGCGCTGCTGGCCGCTCCCCATGTACGACGAGTACCGCGACCAGATCAAGAGCGACTACGCCGACATCAAGAACAGCGGCGGGCGGCCGGCGGGGACCATCACCGCCGCCTGGTTCCTGCGCGAGTTCGTGGGCGACGTGCCGTGGGTGCACCTCGACGTGGCCGGCACCGCCTACGGCGACGGCAAGCTTTCGTACCTGACCAAGGGCTCCACCGGCGCGCCCACGCGCCTGTTCGTGGAGTGGGTCCTTTCACGCGCTGGATGAGCCGCACCCTTCGCTCCGCCCTGTTCGCCGCCGCGCTGGCCCTCGTGGCCTGCGCGGCGCCTTCGCGCGTGCTCGCGCAGGACACCATCCCGGTCCGCCCGCCGCCTCCGCCCCCCGCGGCCCCGCGCGACACGATCCCCAGGGACAGCGCGCGCGTATCGATCCCGGGCGAGGCGATCCGCGGCGACACCATCCCCAACGCGGCGCAGGACACCGCGCCGCCCGACAGCACCATCGCCGCGCCCAGCTTTCCCACGCACCCGCTGCCCCCCACCTACGGCTTCAGCGACGGGAGCTGGACCTTCGGCCCGGCGCAGCTCCAGTACTTCCACGGCCTGTCGCTGGCCGAGCTGCTCGACGCCATCCCCGGGTTGGTGGCCACGCGCAGCGGCGCCTTCGGCCGGCCGATGGGGGTGTCTCCCTACGCGTCGGGCGGCGGGCGCTTCCGCATCTTCCTGGACGGCTACGAGCTGCGGCCGCTGGGCTCGGCCACCCCCGACCTGCAGCGCATCCCGCTGGTGAACCTGGCGTCGGTGCGCATCCAGCGCGGGCTCGACGAGGTGCGGGTGGACATCACCTCGCTGCGCCTGGCCGACGTGCGCCCGCTGGCGCAGATCGAGGGGATGGACGGCGACCTGGGGACGCGCGCGCTGCGGGCGCTCTTCACGCGGCCCTTCGGACGGCGGGTGGTGGCCGAGATCGCGCTGGACCTGGACCAGACCGACGGCGCGCGCCGGCAGCAGAACTTCAGCGTCACGCACAGCATCTCGCGGCTGAGCTACGCCTTCTCGCCCACCTGGGGGCTGCAGGCCGAGCTGCGGACGACGAAGCTGAGAAGTGAGAGCGAGCTCCCCACCCAGCCGGGCGAAGAAGACCTGGACCGCAGCGAGGCGATCGTGCGCGGGCGCGGGCTGCTGCTGGGGCGGATCAACCTCGAGGCGATGGTGGGCCGCAGCCTGCAGCGCCCCGCCGGCGAAGACAGCGTCACCCAGCGCGTGCGCAGCCTGCAGGCGGATCTGCGCGCCACGCTCCCCACGCGCATCGGCCAGGTGACCGCCGGGTTCCGCCTGCACCGCGGCGAGGAAGACAGCTGGGCGCCCAACGCGAGCGAGCTCTGGGGGCGGCTCGACTTCAACCCCCGCCCCTGGCTGGCCGCCACCGCCGAGGCGCGGCAGCTCACCATCGGCGGTATTGCGGGGCTGGAGGCCACCGGCGCGGTGCGCGCGGGGCCGTGGGGCGGCTTCTCGCTCTTCGGCCAGCTTGCCGCGGGAAGCCGCGGGGTGCGGTACCTGGCGCTCGACACGGTGGTGGTGAAGACGATCGGCGGGATCGGCGGCGGCGGGCTTCCCGAGCTCGACACGCTGGAGGTGTTCGCGCTGCAGACGCTGGAAAGCCCGCTGCACGGCCTGCGCGGCGGCGCCGAGTTCAACCGCGGCCTGTTCCGCCTGGGCGCCGCGCTGGTGCGCCACGACCTGGACACCGCCGTCCCCTACGGCTTCGACTACGACCGGATGGCGCCGCTGCAGCCGGGGCTGGCCCTGAACGGGGTGGAGGCGTACGCCTCGATCCCGCTGTTCTTCCGCCAGCTGACGCTGCAGGGGTGGTACCAGCGCTGGCTCGACACGCCCGACCGCCCCTACCTCCCCACGCAGCTGGGGCGGGCGGCGGTGCAGTTCAACGGCGTGTACAAGGGCGGCAACCTCGAGCCCACGCTGCGCTTCGAGGCGGTGGCGCGCGACGGCACGCTCGCCTGGAACGACAACACGGGCGAGACGGTGGAGGTGCCGCGCTACGCGCTGTACAACTTCTACATGCAGATCCGGATCATCGACATCCGCCTGTTCTACCGCTACGAGAACGTGTTCAACACGCGCCGCCGGTGGTACGACGTGCCGGGCTCCGAGATCCCCACGGCGCGCGCGCTGTACGGCGTCCGCTGGTTCTTCCGGAACTGAGGAACCGCCGCAAGAAGTGCGTGAGTGCGTGAGTGCGTGAGTGCGTGAGTGCGTGAGTGCGTGAGTGCGTGAGTGCGTCTCGCTCGCTCTAGGGACGGTGAGGTGGACCCTCGGCGCCGCGCCCTCTCCGGCCGCCTGAGGGCGTCCACCTCTCCCGTACCGGGAGAGGTTGCGGGGACGGTCCGGCCGGCGCCCCGACAGCCTGTCGCGGCGATGGCGGCAGGGCGCACCTTCGCGGCGGCAGCCCCCCTCTCCCGGTACGGGAGAGGGCGAGCGCTCTCAGGCGCGGGGAGAGGGCGCGATGCCGCCGGAGCGCACCGGCCACGACGCCTCGAATCGTTCGTCGGGGAAGGCCGGACCGTGTGCCGGGAAGGCTGAACCGTTCGGTGGAGGATGAGCGAAACCCCGCGGACCTTCCGGTTGACCGGGGGTTGTCCGCACCGTTAAATTTCTTGGTTCCCGACCGGACTGGGGGCACAGGCTTGATCCGAAGCATGACCGGGTACGGCGAGGCGCGCAGGGAAACGCCCGCCGGCGCCCTTCTGGTAGAGGTCCGCACGGTCAACCACCGGCACTTCAGCGCCAACCTGCGCCTTCCGCAGGCGCTGGCGCGCTGGGAGACCGAGATCCGCGAGTGGCTGCGCGCGCACCTTCCGCGCGGGCACGCCAACGTGATGCTGCGGCTGGAGGCGCCCGCCGGCACCCCGCGCGGGCTTCGGCTCGACGACGAGCGGGTGGCCACCTACCTCACGCTGCTCAACCAGATGCGCGAACGCTTCGGCGTGGCGGGCGAGCCCGACCTGCCCACCCTGGCGCGCTTCTCCGACATCTTCGTGCGCGACGACGGCGACGCGACTGTGGTGGAGGTGACGCCCGAGGACCTGCGCGCCGCGGTGGACGAGGCCGCGCAGGCGAACGTGCGGATGCGCGAGGGCGAGGGGCGGCGGCTGCACGACGACCTGGAAGGGCGCGTGGCGGCCATCGAGGCGAACCTCGACGAGATCGCCCGGCTGGCGCCCGAGCGGCTGGTGGCCGAGCGCGACCGGCTCCGCGGCGCCATCCAGGAGCTGGCCGGCGGGGTGGGGGTCGACGAGCAGCGGCTGGCGCAGGAGCTGGTGTACATCGCCGAGCGGCTCGACATCAACGAGGAGCTGGTGCGCTTCCGCGCCCACAACGCCGCCTTCCGCGAGCTGCTGGGCGCCGACAGCGCCGAGCCGGTGGGGAAGCGGCTCGGGTTCCTCGTCCAGGAGATGCACCGCGAGGCCAACACCATCGGCTCCAAGGCCAACCACGCGGCGATCGCGCACCGGGTGGTGGCCATCAAGGAAGAGGTGGAGCGGCTGCGCGAGCAGGTGGAGAACGTGGAGTGACGGGAAGCGCGGCACCCTTTCCGCTCGTCCTCTCCGCGCCCAGCGGGGCGGGGAAGAGCACGCTGGCCGCCATGCTCCGGCAGCGGAACCGCGACGTGGCCTTCTCGGTATCGGCAACCACGCGCGAGCCGCGGCCGGGCGAGGTAGACGGGGTGCACTACCACTTCGTGAGCCGCGACGAGTTCCTGCGCATGCGCGATCACGGCGAGCTGATCGAGTGGGCGCCGGTGCACGGCAACTTCTACGGCACCCCGCTGGCCAACGTCCGCCAGGCGCAGGCGCGCGGCCAGCACCTGCTGCTCGACATCGACGTGCAGGGCGCAAGGCAGATCAAGGAGCGGCTCCCCGAGGCGGTGCGGGTGTTCGTGCTCCCCCCCAGCGGCGCCGCGCTGGTGCAGCGCTTGACCGGGCGGGGGACGGAGGGCGCCGAGGTGCTGGAGCGCCGTCTGCGCAACGCATCGGACGAGATCCGCGCCGCGCCCGAGTTCGACTACGTGGTGGTGAACGACTGGCTGGAGCGCGCGGTGGACGAGCTGGAGGGCGTGCTGCGCGGGCGCGGAGTGCCGCGTGGAACGGACGGGATCGACGGTACGGTGGCGCGCCTCTGCGCCGAGATCGACCGAGAGCTGGGCCCCGGCGGGCCCGTTGAACGCCTCAGACAGGAGGGACGGCAATGAAGGTTGTGACTCCGGGCCAGGCGGCCC
>DASWMA010000074.1:0-2997 GCA_036399995.1 Longimicrobium sp.
GCACCTCCGCACCTCCGCACCTCCGCACCTCCGCACCTCGCCCGCACTCTCCCGGTGCACGCCGCACCAATCCGGTGCGGTGACCGGTTTGTCCCCAAAGGACTATGTCGTTGAGTTGCAAGAGGTTGGTGATTGGATCCGAATTGGCCCGCGCTGTGCCTTGATCCTTCCCGCCCCAAGCGACAGCATCGGACGATCGATGAACCGGAATTCGCGGAGAACACCCGCGCGTCTTCCGGTCTCGCGATGCGAGATGTTGTCGCGATCGGGGAGCCGGCAGGCGCTGCACCCGAGCTTCCATCCACCCCGAGGAACGCGATGCGCCCACTCCGCACCACGCCGCTTCTCGCGCTGCTCGCCGCCGCGGCCTGCGGCGACGGCTCGCCCACCGCGGTGCGCTCGCCGCACACCGCGCCGGTGCGCATGGCGGCCAGCGGCGGCATCCACGACGCGTACCTGGTGGTGCTGGCCGAGGGCGCCGACCCGCGCTCGGTGGCGGCCGTGGCCGGCGTGGCGCCGCGGCACGTGTACACCGCGGCGGTGAACGGCTTCGCGGCCACGCTCAACCGGGGGCAGCTGAACGCGCTGCAGCACAACCCCGCCGTCGCCTGGATCGAGCAGGACGCCGTGTACCACGCCGCCACGATCCAGACGAACGCGCCGTGGAACCTGGACCGCATCGACCAGCGCAGCCTGCCGCTCTCGGGCACCTACACCTACAACTCCACCGGCGTGGGCGTCCGCGCCTACGTGCTCGACACCGGGATCCAGGCGAGCCACGCCGAGTTCGGCGGCCGCGCGCAGAACGTGTACGACGCGCTCGGAGGCACCGGCGCCGACTGCAACGGCCACGGCACCCACGTGGCGGGCATCGTGGGCGCCAACACCTGGGGCGTGGCCAAGCGCGTGTCGCTGCGCGGGGTGCGCGTGCTCAACTGCACCGGGTCGGGCAGCACCAGCGGGATCGTGGCCGGCATCGACTGGGTGCGCGCCAACGCCCAGAAGCCCGCGGTGGCCAACCTGTCGATTGGCGGCGCGTTCTCGTCCACGCTCAACACCGCGGTCACCAACCTCTCCAACGCGGGGATCTTCACCGCGGTGGCTTCGGGGAACGAGAACCAGAACGCCTGCAACGTGTCGCCCGCCAGCGCCCCGGCCGTGTTCACCACCGCCGGCACCAACCCCGACGACACGCGCCTCACCAGCTCCAACTACGGGAGCTGCGTGGACGGCTACGCGCCGGGCGGCAACATCACCTCCACCTGGCTCACCGGCACCCGCGTGCTGACCGGCGGCTCGATGGCGGCGCCGCACGTGGCCGGGGTGGCGGCGCTCTACAAGGCGGTCTACGGCGACGCCTCGTCGGCCGCCATCGACAGCTGGATCAAGACCAACGCGACGGCCGGCGTGGTGAAGAACGTGCCCGCCGGCACGCCCAACCGCTTGCTCTACAAGGCGGCACTCTAGCCGCCTGCCCCCCGCAGGCCGGCTTCTCCGGCCTGCGTGCCCCACACCCACCGAACCCGGAGGACGTGGTATGAAGGCAGCTCGCACCGTTCTGTTCGCAGGCGCCGCACTGGCCCTGGCCGCCTGCTCGGACCAGGCCCCCACCGAGGCAGGCCGCCGGCCCACCTCGGCCCCCGTGCTGGCCGCCAGCGCCAACGGCATCGAGGGTGAGTACGTGATCGTGCTGAACGAGGGCGCCAACCCCCGCTCGGTGGCCGCGGTCGCCGGCGTCAACCCGCACTTCGTGTACACCGCCGCGCTCAACGGCTTCAGCGCCTCGCTCAACCAGGGCCAGCTCAACGCGCTGCAGCACAACCCCAACGTGGCCTACATCGAGCAGGACCAGGAAGTCAGCGTGACCACCACCCAGTCGGGCGCCACCTGGGGGATCGACCGCATCGACCAGCGCAGCCGTCCGCTGTCGGGCACGTACACCTACACCAGCACCGCCAGCAACGTCACCGCCTACATCATCGACACGGGGATCCAGCCCGACCACCCGCAGTTCGGCGGGCGCGCGCAGGCCGTGTACGGCGGCACCGACTGCAACGGGCACGGCACGCACGTGGCCGGCACCATCGGCAGCACCACCTACGGCATCGCCAAGAGCGTCCGGCTGCGCGGCGTGCGCGTGCTGGGCTGCAGCGGCTCGGGCACCATCTCGGGGATCATCGCCGGCGTCGACTGGGTGCGCGCCAACGCGGTGAAGCCGGCCGTGGCCAACATGTCGCTGGGCGGCGGCGCCAGCTCGTCGCTGAACACCGCCGTCACCAACCTGGCCAACTCGGGCGTGTTCGTGGCCGTGGCCGCGGGCAACGAGAACCAGAACGCCTGCAACGTGTCGCCGGCCAGCGCCTCGGCCGCGCTGACGGTGGCGGCCAGCACCAGCACCGACGCGCGCGCCACCTACAGCAACTACGGGAGCTGCGTGGACATCTACGCGCCGGGCAGCAGCGTCACCAGCACCTGGATCAACAGCGGCACGCGCACCATCGACGGCACCTCGATGGCCTCGCCGCACGCGGCGGGCGTGGCCGCGCTGTACAAGGGCACCTACGGCGAAGCCAGCAGCAGCACCATCCACTCCTGGATCGTCAACAACTCCACCGCCGGCGTGATCACCGGCAACCCGACCGGCACGCCCAACCGCCTGCTCTTCAAGAGCACGCTGTAAGCGGCTGATCCGCATCCCCCCCGATGCGGAACGCGGAAGGCCCGGGGCGAGCCGTCGCCCCGGGCCTTCCCGCGTCTGGTGCACGCGCGCGCTCGTTTCGCCCCGCCAGCCTTCCCGCGCGCCCGCTTCCTTCCCTGTCATCCGGCGGAGCCGGCCCCGGTCCGTGGCGAATCGCTCCACCCCGGTGGGCGTGCCCTCCGCACGTCTGCCCTCGCCGCGAACTCATACCCATTGCAGGAATTGACGGTGCATCCTGCACCCGAGCCAGCTCCCGTCATCCTGACGCCCGACCACACCGATGTTGCGGCATGAGCGAT
>DASWMA010000075.1:0-10375 GCA_036399995.1 Longimicrobium sp.
AAGCCTGGTCTCTCTTGTGAACTGAAAGGAGTTCACCATGTGAAATGCCTGTGACACATGTAGCCGAGCAGGCAGGGTAAACGGGCAACCGAGCACTGGAGCCCCGCGAGGCGCACGGTGCGAGCCGTAGCGAAAGCGAACCCGGTACAGCCTCGAAAAGCTAGTTGAGAGCGGCCAGCCTGTCAGAGATGGTGAAGCCAGCACGGACGGGGAAGACACAGGCAAGTGCACCCGTTCGGCTCTCCGGGGTGGAAGGGGACAGCGCGTACCGAGAAAGAGGCCGAGGAACCTGGGAGATCCGGCGGGCTAGGGGGTGGACCCCAAAGGTACGGTTGGGAATGCATAACCAGCTTGTACCGCACGGCCGGAAGTCGGAAGGGGTCGTAGTAGCGGGGAAGCGGGGTAATGCCCGTGGAGCGAAGGGCCCCTGTAGGCAGTACGCGGAGTCAGAAACGCGCAGAACCGCTTGCGAGAAATCGCCCCTACGGTATACACCCATCTGCGCGCGGAGACAGAAGCTCTACCTGAAGGTGAAGCGGGAGCCGAGGTGCTGTCGACCTCCGGCTCGGCGATGTGGTGTAGCGTCGGAGCCAGCGCCTGTAGCGCGCGCAACTCCTCGATAGCCGACAGGTGAATCTGCTGGGAGAGCCGGATGCGGGAAATCCGCACGTCCCGTTCGAGGAGGGGTGTCCAGGGCATCACCCTGGGGCCTACTCTACCGTGAGACATCTTCGCTGCTCCTTTCAGAACGATTCTATGCACATCGGTATCCGAGCTCGGCCTGCATCGCGCGCTCCGCCTCGTCGGCCTGGCGGCGGTAGAAGGGTACGAGCTTGCGGATCACCCGCGGGGTGCCCGGATCCCGCTCGAGACGGTCGGCAAGGGCGCGCATGTAGTCCGGGTGGTCTCCGCCGACGAAGTCGATGTTGTACGTCTGGCTCGCGGGAAAGCCGAGCGCCTGGGCGGCGGCGTGCAGGAGAGCAGCGGTACGCTCGCGTACGGACTCTTCTTCGCCATCGATCCACACGCGCAGGAAGCGCGGGACGTCGGGGTTGGCGGTGAAGTGCTCGACCTCCCACTCCGATGCGTGCTCTCGCAGCGCATCGACGGCATGATCGAACCGCGCGCGCGACCAGTCGGCGTCGGGAAGGCCGAGCTCCACCTCGCGCCACGTTCCCTCGCGGCCGGTGAGGAGGAGCTCGAGAAAGCCGTCGCGGCCATTGGGATAGGCGGTGAGCCGTGCGCCGGGACGCATCCGGTGCAGCAGCGGCTGCAGCCCCCAGAGAAAGCGGTCGAACGGGAGCCGCGTGCGTGCGCGCTTCTGACGGCGGTTCTCGTGCTTCACCACGATCGCGATGGAGCCCGCGAGCAGGGCGACGAGCGCAACGAGGATGACCACGACGACCATCGGACGACTTGCCCTGTCTGAGAGGTGCCGCGCGGGGCGGCGTTTGCCGCGCGTGGCGCGATGGACGATGAACGGCCCGCCACGACGATTACGTGGCGGGCCGTGTGTTTGTGTCGCGCCGGTCGATGGTCGTGTGCCGGGACAGAGGTTTGCGCGCCCAGGCTCCTATCGCGCGGCGGTGGTCTGGCGCGGGGCGAAGCCGACGCGGCGCAGCTCGCGGATGCGGCCGCCGGAGACCTGGCCTTCGACCAGTTCGTACCCCAGCAGCGCGAAGATGCGGTTGCCAAGGAAGAGTGGGCGCGAGTTGCCGTACCAGTCCACGCACGAGGCCACGCACATGTCCTCGCCGTCACGATCACCGTCGGCGCTGTGCGATTCCAGCTCGCCCAGGGCCGCGAAGCCGTTCCCGTAGTTGCGCAGGAAGAGCACCGAGGCGGACTGGTCGAACAGGTGCTGGTACCCCGGCTGGCCGCCGCCGCGGATGGGGAGGCCGATCATTCCGCGGTGCCCCGCGTCGTCGTCGGGGCGGTAGAAGAAGCCGTGGCTGCGCAGCTCGCCCTGAGAGGCGTTGCGGCTGAGGTAGTGCTGCCGCGCGCGCGGGCGCCCGGCGAGCGAGATCCCCGTGAAGTGCAGGTCCAGCCCGTCGGTGCCCACCACCACCGCTCCGGGGCCCATCACCTCGATGCGGTCCACCCCGTGGGGGAGCGGCAGCTCCGCCACGGGGCCGCCGCGCACGGCCACGGCGTACAGTGTCCAGTGCCGGGAGCGATCCGGGCGCCCCCACCCGCTGCCACCGCCGTACAGCAGGTGCCCCCCCACGAAGCGGTTGGTGAACGCGTTCCCCTGAATGTCGCCAGGGAGGTCGCGGTAGGCGGAGGGCGGCGCGCTGGCGCTGCCGTCGCCGAAGCGGGCGAGCGGCACGCGCAGCAGCGCCACGTCGCCGCGGGCGTGCTCGGCGCGCCACATCCCGTCACCCGCGGCGCGCGAGCGCACCAGCACGTTCAGGTTCTCGTCGTCGTCTTCCAGGAACGAGAACTGGTCCACCGGGCTGCCGCTGACGCCCAGTGCCGTGGGCGCGTCGCCGTTCAGCGGAAGGCGGTAAACCATCGACGCCTGGCTCTCGCCGCGCCAGCCGCCGGTAACCCACACATAGACGGACCCGCCGGAGACGTAGAACACGCGGCCGCTGGGCCCCAGCACGGCCGTGGCGGTGCACGACATCCGCGGGCGCTCCAGGTCGCAGGTGGTGACGGTGTGGAGCGTGAGCCAGCGGGTGGGCCCCAGCTCCCGCCCCGGCTGGTAGATCCGGGCCGGAGGAAGGATGGGGGTGAACTCGTTCTGCCCCTGTGCGTCGCCCGGTTGCCACCGGCTGAGCGCGGGGATCCACGAGCCGGTGGTGTCGCCCGCCGGTACCGTCATGGGCGTGTAGAAGATCAGCTTCCCCTCGGTGAGCCGGCTCGCGTAGTTGCGCGACGAGTAATAGTCGTTGGAGCGGAGGTGGTAGGTGGAGTTGTACCGCAGCCGGCCGGTACGGTCGATGTCGAACAGGTTGATCTCGGTGCCGCGGCTGCGGTAGCTGTAGCCGATCACCACCACGCGGTCGCCGTGGATCAGCATCTCGTCGTACCACGCGCCGCGCGGGTCCATCCCCGGCGGGAACGCGTTCATGGAGGACACCGGCCTGAGCTGGCGGTCGCCCACTGCCACGGTGAAGAGTCGGCCGCGCCGCAGCATCACCAGGTACTGGCCGTGCACCTTCACGATCCCGCCTTCGTCCACGCCTGCGGTCTGCACGTTGGTCACCGACACGCTGGCGGTGCGGCCCGCAGGGGCAGTCGACTGGCCCGTGACGACGATGGAGTTCAGAAGAACGGCGGAAGATTCCAGCGCGAAGCTGGCTTGCGCCGTATCACCGGGCGCGACCGCAACCTCGCGCGTTGCGCCGCTGTAACCGATCCTGCTCACTGTAACCCGCACGCGCCGCGTGGCGGGGATGCGCGCGGCGGGGATCACCAGCCGGAACGTGCCGTCGCCCGCCGTATGCGCGCGGATCGAGCCGCCAGGGATGCACGTGTGCACCGAGGCGTCCGTCATCGCGCCCCCGTCCGCGCGGGTGACCCTCCCGCGCAGCACCACGTCGGCGTGGGCCGAATCCGCGGGCAGGGTGGCCTGGGTGGGGCAGGGGGAGCCTGGGCCCGCCGACGCCGCGAGCCGCCTTCTGGCGCTGTCGATCGAGTCGGCCTGGTGGACCAGTGCCGCCATGAACGCCGAGAGATCGGCGCGCGAGCCGAAGGCGGTGAGCGCAGGTTGCCGTGGTCCGCCGCGCTGAGCCTGGGCGGCGGCCGGCGACAGCAGCAGCGCGGCGAGGAGCGGGAGAAGGGTGCGCGTCTTCATCGTTTCCGTCTCCGGCAGAGGGTTCATCTCCATCAACGCGCATCAGGGTCACGGAGTGACGGATTATGCCCGAAGCGCGGGTGCGCACCGCTGGCTCCCACCGCGGATCAACAGGCGGAACCGCGTCTTCTTGAGCGCGGGGTCCGGCCGGCGTACCTTGTCACCGCTACACTCCGGCCGGCTCGACCATCCCCCGGCCACTCCGTGTCTTCCAGGCTGCCCACGCGCCACCCCGTCGCGCCGTGAATCCCGATCGAACGCTCATCGCGCGGTCCATACTCCGCGTCGTGCCATGCGCAGGATGATCCGGCGTCTGGGCGGCGCGAGCGCGGTCCTGGTCCTCTCCGTCGTCCTGCTCGCGTCATGTGGGCGCGAGCCGGCGTCCACCACGGCCGCCACGCCGCCGCTGCGGTGGGGCGGCGACGCGGAGGGCGGCGCGCCGTTCGTGGAGGCCGACCCGGCGGACCCGTCGAAGGTGAGCGGCTTCGACGTGGAGATCGCCGGGATGATCGCGCGCGGGCTGGGGCGCGAGCCGCGGTTCGTGCAGGTGGCCTGGGCGTCGATCGGCCAGTCGGTGGAGCGCGGCGACTTCGAGGTGGGGATGAGTGGCCTGGAAGACACGCCCGAGCTGCGCGCCCGTTACGCCGTCTCCATCCCCTACTACGAGTTCCAGGAGGTCCTCGCCGTCCGCCCCGCGGACCGCGGCCGCTATCGCCGCCTGTCGGACCTCGCCGGGAAGCGCGTGGCCACGCTGGGCGCCACGCTCGCCTACCAGATGCTGATCGACGAGCAGAAGCGCTCCGGCCTGATCCCGGTCAGCTACGACGACGACGTGCACCCGTACACCGACCTGGTGGCGGGGCGGGTGGAGGCGGTGCTGCTGGACAACGTTCTTGCCGACCGCTCGCTCAAGCGGTTGGGCGGGGGATTCGTGATCCAGCCCGAGGCGGCGGCCACCGGCTACTACGTCGCCGTTTTCGCGAAGGCGAACGCCGCGCTGCGCGATTCGGCCAACGAGGTGCTGCGCGCCCGCATGGCCGACGGGTCGCTGGAGCAGACCTTCCGCCGCTGGGGGGTGTGGAGCGACGCGCAGGCGCGGTTCTACCAGCGCGTGCTGGCCCAGGCGCCGGAAGGGGACGCGTCGCCCGAAGCGGCCGCGGGGGCCAACCGGCGCTCGCTGGCCACCTGGCTGCCGGCGCTGCTGCGGGCGGCGGGGATCACGCTCGTCCTCTCGTGTCTGGCGATGGCGCTGGCCGTCGCCATCGGGATCGCCGTGGCCGCCGGCCGCGTGTACGGCCATCCCGCGGTGCGCGCGCTGCTCACGGTGTACGTGGAGGTGATGCGGGGCACGCCGGTGCTGCTGCAGCTGTTCGTGATCTACTACGGCCTGTCGGGGGTGATCCGCCTGCCCGCGTTCGCGGCCGCGGTGCTGGGGCTGGGGCTGAACTACGCCGCCTACGAGAGCGAGATCTACCGCGCCGCGCTGCTGGCCATCCCCCGCTCGCAGCTCGAGGCGGGGCGCACGCTGGGGCTTTCGGAGTGGAAGATCCTGCGGCTGGTGCGCGGCCCCCAGGCGCTGCGGCTGGCGCTGGCGCCGATGACCAACGACTTCGTGGCGCTGCTGAAGGACTCGTCGCTCGTCTCGGTGATCACCGTGGTGGAGCTGACCAAGCAGACCGCCATCTACGCCACCAACGTGGGGAGCTGGGTGGTGCCGGGGATGATGTGCGCGGCGATGTACCTGGCGATGTCGCTGCCGCTGTCGCGCTACGCGCGGCGGCTGGAGCGGCGCTGGAGCGCGGCATGAGCGGCGGGCTGGAGGTGCGCGGACTGCGCGTGGTGCGCGGCACCCGCGAGATCCTGCGCGGGGTGGACCTGCGCGTGGCGCCGGGGGAGATCTGCGCGTTGATGGGTGCGTCGGGGGCGGGGAAGAGCACCGTGCTGCGCAGCATCGCCGCGCTGCAGCCGTTCGACGGAGGGACGATCGACGCGGGCGGGTTCGCGCTGCACCCCGGCCCGGTGCCGCGCGAGTCGCGGCTGAAGGGGCTGCGCAGCCGCGTGGGGATGGTGTTCCAGGCGCACTCGCTGTTCGAGCACGTCACCGCGCTCGACAACGTGATGCTGGCGCCGGTGCACGCCCTGGGGTGGACGCGCGACCGGGCCCGCGAGGTGGCGATGGCGCTGCTCGACGAGCTGGGCGTGGCGCACCGGGCGGCGGCGTTCCCGCGCGAGCTGAGCGGCGGCGAGGCGCAGCGCGTGGCCATCGCCCGCGCGCTGGCGCCGAATCCCATGCTGCTACTGATGGACGAGCCCACCAGCGCGCTGGACCCCGCCCGCCGCGGCGCGCTGGGCGACACCCTGGGCGAGCTGGCGAAAAAGGATGGCCGCGGCCTGTTGATCTCCACCCACGACGTGGAGTTCGCCCGCGGCTGCTGCAACCGCGTGATGATCCTGGCCGACGGGGTGCTGGTGGAAGAGGGCCCCGCCGCCGAGGTGCTGGCGCGGCCGAAGCACCCCGCCACGCGCGAGCTGCTGCAGCACGGGGACGATCCGGCGTGATGTCGGAGCGTTGGCGGTTGATCCGGACGCGAATCGCCCCCGCGGCGGGCACGGGCCACTGGGGCGATGGTGCTTCGGGAGGATGCGCGTCAGGGGGTGATCGCCGGGCGCATCTCCACACTGCGGCGCCGCAGCGACCAGTCGGACGAGACGGTGAGGGGCACGCTGACCCACGCCTTCATCCGGCAGCCGCCAAATGCGTACGGCGCGAACCGGACGGTCCTCCAGAGATTGCGCACCAGCCGGTCCACGTCGCCGTTGCCGGTGCGGAGACGCACCTCCGTGACCGCGCCGCTCTCGTCCACCACCAGCAGCACGCTCATCGTGCCGTCGATCTGGATCCCCTCCTGCAGGAAGCGGTGGAGCACCCCCTGCATCCGGCGGTTGAACTCCGCCTCGTTCTGCATGGGCGTGTACTCGCCCAGGTTCAGGACCAGCACCTGGGTCCCCTCGGCGAACAGGCCGCCCTCCGCCACGGTGGCGGTGATCTCTTCGCGCGTCCGTCCCGGCGGCACCATCACGGCCACGCGCTGCACGCCCGTCTCGGCACAGGTGGGCGTGGTGACGTCGGACATCTCCAGCGCGGTCTGCTGTGCCGGCGCGGCACAGACACAGGCGAGCGCGAGCGTGGCGGCGCCCGCGAGCGGGTGGAGCGGTTTCATGGGAGTGGGTGGGATGGTGCGAGCGTCCGGGAGGGGCGGGGGCGAACGGGCAAGACCGGCGGGGGGCGCCGTGCCGTCAAAGGTCGGTGGGGACGCTCACTTCCGCCAGTGCGACGATGGCAAGGTGGCGTCAACCGCCCCGCGGGTAGGGGCTCGGCCTTTCCTGCCCACGCTTCCGGCCGCATAATGCGGGGTCGAGCAAATCCGTTTCCCGTATCCCCGTGGCATTCCGAATGACCCAACAGGCCGGGCAGATCATCGTGATGGGCGGCGGCGGGTTCACCATGGAGCCCAACAACCCGCTGCTGGACGACTACGTGCTCGCCGCCACGCGGCGCGAGCGGCCGCGCGTCTGCTTCGTTCCGACGGCGGCGGGCGACGCGGCGGGATACATCGAGCGCTTCCACGAGGCGTTCCCCGACGACGTGTGCAAGCCCACCTTCCTGTCGCTGTTCAGCCGCAAGATCGACGACCTGGGAGAGTTCCTCGGCTCGCAGGACCTGGTGTACGTGGGCGGCGGGAACACGGTGAACCTGCTGGCGGTGTGGCGGGCGCAGGGGCTCGACCGCGTGCTCCCCCGGGTGCTGGCGGGCGGAACGATCCTCTGCGGGGTGAGCGCGGGTGCGCTCTGCTGGTTCGAGCGCGGCATCACCGACAGCTACGGGCCCGACCTGAAGCCGCTGACCAACGGGCTGGGGCTGCTGCGCGGCGCCTTTTCGCCGCACTACGACAGCGACCCGCGGCGCCCGTTCCTGTGGCCCGATTTCGTGGCCCGCCACGGCGGCCCCGGTGTGGCGGCGGAGGACGGGGTGGCACTGCACTACGTGAATGGAAAGATCATCCGCGCCGTGACCTCGCGCCCGCACGCACGCGCCTACCGCTTCGACGTGGTGGATGGCGAGCTGCGCGAGGAGACGATCACGCCCGAGTACCTGGGCTGGCCGGCGGAGGAGACGACGTAGCGGGGTGGGGGATGGATCGCGTGCCGGGCGGTGAAACGCACGTTCGCGCTGACGCACCTGTTTCGCTGGTTCCGGGTCAGCGAAGATCTCACCGGACTGCTGGACGCTCGAACCCGGGAAACGGACCCATGCACGCGTCGCCCGACTCCGTCCGAGACGACTTCGACCACATCGCGCGGCTCACCGAGGAGGCCGGCGAGCCCGGGCGGGCGGAACGGGAGCGCCACGAAGACTTCCTGCTGCGCCACGTGCCACGGCCGTGCGATACGGCGCTGGAGATCGGGTGCGGCACCGGTGAGCTGGCGCGGCGCCTGGCCGGGCGCGCCGGGCACGTGCTGGCGGTGGACCTCTCGCCGGAGATGATCCGGATCGCCCTCGAACGCTCCGCCGGGCACCCCAACGTCGAGTACCGCGTGGCCGACGTGACGGCGTGGCCGTTCGCGCCCGAGGGCTTCGACTGCATCGCCACCGTCGCCACGCTGCATCACCTCCCCGCCGCTCAGCTCCTCCGCAACATGAAGGAAAGCCTTCGCCCCGGCGGCGTCCTGCTGGTGCAGGACGTGCTCGACCGGCCGGGGCTGCTCGCGCTTCCGCGCAACGCGGTCGCTCTGGCCGTGCGCCACCTGCGCCGCATCCGCAGCGGCGAACGGCGCGAGCCCGCGGCGCTCCGCGCGGCGTGGGCCCGGCACGGCAGCGGCGAATCGTACCTGCGGATGGCGGAGGTGCGCTCCCTCTGCGCGGCGGAGCTCCCCGGCGCGCTGATCCACGAACACCTGCTCTGGCGTTTCTCGATCGTCTGGCGCAAGCCGGCGTGATACCGCGCTGCAGAGCCCGGTGCGGGGGAAAGATCCGAAAGGACGTGTCTCACGCAGAGCAGCAGAGGAGCAGAGAACGACCAATCTCCTCTGCTGCTCTGCGTGAGATTCTTCTGTGGCTGGATCCGGAACGGCGTCCGGCAAAACAGTATGAAAAGAGAAGCGGCCGCGCCCCGGTGAAGGGATGCGGCCGCGACTGTCTTGTTCGGAAAAGCGGAAGCGCCGGACGGCTTCAGCCCGACTTGCGGACCTTGCCGGCCGACAGGCAGCTCGTGCACACGCGAACACGCTTGTGCGTGCCGTTGTCGGTCACGATCCGCGCGGGCTGCAGGTTCGGACGCCAGACACGCTTGGTCTTGTTGTTCGCGTGGCTGACGTTGTTCCCGCTGCGCGGCCCCTTTCCGCAGACCTCGCAGAAAGCCATCGGAGTCTCCTCGTTCGTATTCACCAGGTGTTGCAAACAAGCCGTAAAATCTATCCGCCCGAACGCGACCGGTCAACCCCGTGGGGGCTATCTCCTTTGATTGACACCGCTTCTGCGCGCGGCTAGGTTGTTGGGCTGTTTCCGCGAACCCTCACCGGCGCCCCTGCGACGGTGGTTTTTGGCATTGGGGAAGCGCACCGACCCCCACCCGACAACGGATGAAGACCGCTCTCATCACCGGCATCACCGGCCAGGACGGCAGCTACCTCGCCGAGCTGCTCCTCGAGAAGGGATACCGGGTGTTCGGCCTGGTCCGGCGCAGCTCGACGGTGACCTTCGAGCGCATCCAGCACATCCAGGACCGGCTGGAGCTGGTCTCGGGCGACCTGACCGACCAGAACTCGCTCCTGTACGCGCTGCAGCAGTGCGAGCCCGACGAGGTGTACAACCTGGCGGCGCAGAGCTTCGTGCAGACCAGCTGGAACCAGCCCACCCTCACCGGCGACGTGACGGCGCTGGGGGTCACGCGGATGCTGGAGGCGATCCGGGTGCACAACCCGAAGACCCGCTTCTACCAGGCGTCGAGCTCGGAGATGTTCGGCAAGGTGCAGGAGGTGCCGCAGACCGAGGACACCCCCTTCTACCCGCGCTCGCCGTACGGCGTGGCCAAGGTGTACGGCCACTGGATCACCGTGAACTACCGCGAGAGCTACGGGATGTACGCGGTCAGCGGGATCCTGTTCAACCACGAGAGCCCGCGCCGCGGCCTCGAGTTCGTGACCCGCAAGGTGACCGACGCCGTGGCCCGCATCAAGCTGGGGATGCAGGACAGGCTGCACCTGGGCAACCTCGACGCGCAGCGCGACTGGGGCTTCGCGGGCGACTACGTGCGCGCCATGTGGATGATGCTGCAGCAGGACGAGCCGAGCGACTACGTGGTGGCCACCCACGAGACGCACAGCGTGCGCGACCTGGTGGAGGCCGCCTTCGGCCACGTGGGGCTGGACTGGCGCGAGCACGTGGTGCAGGACGAGCGCTTCATGCGCCCCGCCGAGGTCGACCTGCTGGTCTCCGATCCGACGCGGGCGAAGGCGGAGCTCGGGTGGCAGCCGACCGTCAGCTTCGAGCAGCTGGTGCAGATGATGGTCGAG
>DASWMA010000076.1:0-1891 GCA_036399995.1 Longimicrobium sp.
TCAACCGATCGGTCAGGGGGTCATGAGGCGAGTCCGGGCCGCCGTGCACGTCCTCCGCATCGACGAATGGATGACGATCATTCGCCCGCATCCACGATGGCTGCGGTGACGCAGGAAGCAGCGGAGTGCTCGATTCCCCCCTCATGACGCAGTTGGCCACGCCTCCAGGCGCGGAAGACGGGGTGAGTCCCCAAGGGGGTGTCCTGCAAAAAAATTTCGATACTCAGCGCATTCCGAGCCTGCAGCCACTCGTCGACAAGTATGGCGCCACCGCGGTTTGTCGAGTTGCAACCAGATCGACGAACAGCCAGAAAGCAGCGGGCGCACGGGCCGAAAACAAGCCGCGCCCCCGCCGTGACCCCGGCGGGAGCGCGCGTGCATCGAATCGGACCGGACGTCAGCGGTTGAAGAGGATGCGGACCACGTCGTTGCCGTTGGCCCACAGCATCAGCGCCACCACGATCACCAGCCCCACCTGCGACAGCCGGATCCGCGCCTCCACCGACAGCGGCCGCCCGCGCACCGCCTCGAACGCCAGGAACATCAGGTGCCCGCCGTCGAGGATCGGGATCGGGAGCAGGTTGAGCACCGCCAGGTTCACCGAGAACGAGGCCAGGAAGATGAGCCACGCCTGCAGCCCCAGCCGCGCCGTCTCGCCCGACGCCTCGCCGATGGAGAGGAGCCCGCCCATGTTGCGCGCCGAGATCTGCCCGGTCACCAGCCGCCGCAGGATGTCGCCCACGAACGCCGCGGTTCCCCAGGTGGCCTGCCCGCCCTTCACCACCGCCTCGCCCAGCCCCACCGGCTCGCTCTCCACCGCGGGGCCGCCGCTGGCCGCACCCACCTTCCCCACGGTGATGCGCCGGCCGTTCAGGTCGGTCTCCTTGGCCGCGTTGGGCGTGACCGTGAGCTGTACCGTCTGCGCGCCGCGCTGCACCGTGAGCGGGAGCGGCTTCCCCGGGTGGCTCTGGATCGCCCGCACCAGCTGCTGCCAGCTGTGCACCGGCACGCCGGCCGCGGCCGTCACCCGGTCGCCCGGCTGCAGCCCCGCGCGCTTCGCCGGGGTGCCGGCCTCCACGCGCTCGATCACCGCCGGCCGGTAGGCGTCGAACCCCGCCAGCGCCTCGGCCCGGGCGGAGGTGGAGCCCGGGAGCTCCACCGTCACCGCCGGCTGGTCGGCGAAGCGCAGCTCCACCGGGCTCGGCGCGTCGCTCAGCGCCGTCACCACGTCGTCCCAGTCGCTCACCGGGCGGCCGCCCACCGCGGTCAGCCGCGCGCCCTCGCGGATCCCCGCCAGCCGGGGGTTGGTGGGCGCGGCGAGGTTGCCGGCCACCGAGACGCGCGTCTCCACCACCCGCTGGCTCCCCCAGGCGTACGCCAGCACGGTGAACACCAGCCAGGCGAACAGGAGGTTCATGATCACCCCGGCGCTGATCACCAGCGTGCGCGCCCACAGCGACTTGCTGTCGAAGGTGCGCTCGGGGTCGACCTCGTCGGCGGGGCCGGCGCCTTCCAGCGCCTCGGCGGCCTCGTCGTCTTCCATCCCCGCCATCTTCACGTACCCGCCCAGCGGGATGGCGGAAAGGACGAACTCGGTCTCGCCGATCCGGAAGCCCCACAGCTTCTTCCCGAACCCCAGCGAGAAGCGCGGCACCTGGATCCCCACGGCCTTGGCCGCGAAGAAGTGCCCCAGCTCGTGCACCAGGATCAGGACGGACAGGACGACGACGGTCGATAGTACGGTCAGCACGGGGCCAGTCTCTGCACAAAGTCTTCAGCGGTGCGGCGCGCCCGGGCATCGGCCTCGAGCACGTCCGGGAGCGAGCGGGCGGGCACGCCCGGGCAGCGCTCCAGCGTTTCGGCGATCGCCTCGGCGATCCCGGGAAACGAC
>DASWMA010000077.1:0-3086 GCA_036399995.1 Longimicrobium sp.
TTCACGCCCGCCAGCTTCTGCGCCAGCATCTCGCCCAGCGCCTCGTCGCTGGCGGCGGCCACGGTGCCGCCGCTGCGGCGCCACACCTCGCGCAGCTCGCGCATCACCGCGCGGTTGTGCAGCTGGTCGGGGTGATACGCCTTCCCGCTGATCACCGCGTCGGCCAGCGCGCGGCGGGCGTTGTGTGCCACCGCGCCGTCGAAGCGCTCCACCGGCACGTCGTCGCGGTCCAGCTCGAAGCCGTGGTACTCGCGCGTGCGGATCAGCCGCAACGGGTTGCGCTTGTGCGCGGGGTCGTAGACAACTCGTGAATCGACGACCTGGGCGAACTCCCAGATCAGGTCCATGTCGAGCTGGGTACCGCTGATCGACCCGCGGGTGCGGCCGTTCTTGTCGGCGAAGTACATCAGGTCGCCCGCCACGGGGCCCCAGTTGCCACACACGCTGGTCTTGCTGACGCGCACCTCTTCGCCCCAGCTCGTCTCCTCGTCGATCACCAGCGAGAACGGCATCACCCGCGCGACCAGCGTCTTCCAGTCGCGCTCCAGGCTGCGGTTCAGCTTCGGCAGCTTGTTGGGCAGGCTCAGGTCCAGCGAGCGGTAGATGGAGGCGATTGCCAGCGCCGCGTCTTCGATCGACCGCACCAGCACGCCGCGCTCCTCGCACCACGCGGCCAGCGCCTCCTCGTCGAACACGTGGCGCGGCAGGCCGTAGACGGCGCCCATCATCCCGATCTCGTCCAGCACGTGCTGGTAGATGTTGTACGCGGTCAGGTGGTCGCTCCCCTTGATCACGTACTGCCCGATGTCGTTGTCGGGCTTGAGCATGCGGTGCAGGCTCTCGATGCTGGCGCACCCGGTCACCACCGGCACCATGTGCTCTTCGGCGTTCACCAGCAGCTCGCCCCAGGCACGGTCCACCGGCAGCACCTCCACCCGCCGCCCGTAGTCCGTCAGCCGGTCGTTGGCGATCAGCCCGCGTTGCGTGAGCAGGTCCACGCTGCGGCGATAGGCGATGCGGTCCAGCGGCACGGGCAGGTCCAGCTCGTCGGCGCGCACGCCCATGTTGGCGCAGGTCAGCGCCACGCGCTCGGGGTCGCCCGCCAGCTGGAAGTTGGGCACCATCGGGCGCAGGTTCTCGAACTCGATGTCGCGCTCGGAGAGGATCCACACCTCGCCGCCCTCCACGCGCCCGTGCACGCGCCCCGCCATCTGCAGGATCTCGTTCGATCCGAGAGGAAGCCGCGTGAGCACCGAGCGCCCGCGCTGCACCAGGGTGGTGAACTGCGCGTCTTCGATGATCACCGTGTCGAGCCCGCGGATGTTCAGCGCGCTCTGCCCGGCGCTGGTCATCGCCAGGATGAACGGGTGCGGCGCGCCGTCGTCTTCCAGGAACGGGCGCAGCTTGGCCACCGGCTCGCCGCCGTGGTAGTACTCGGTCAGGATGCGCGGATAGCGTTCCTTCAGGCTCTTGGCGATCTCCTCCGTCCCCGCACGGGTGGGGACGAAGACAGCCACGCCGCGCTTCTCCTTCTGCACGTGCCGCATGAAGCGCTCGCCCAGGAACGCCAGCGGGTTCTGCGTGTTGCTCACCCGCACCTCGGCCGCCTTCTCGGGGTCGAAGGCGCTGCTCTCGATCACCGTGGCCGATTCGAGGTACTCGGCGTAGAACGTGGGGTCCACCGTGGCGGAGAGCCACACGAAGCGGCAGCCGGCGCGCTTGGCCAGCGCCAGGCACAGCTCCAGCTCGGCGCTGGTCTGGTGGATCTCGTCCACCACCACCACGTCGGTCGCGTCGATCAGCCCGTCCTGCAGCCAGCGCCGGGCGATGCCGGTGGTGATGATCACCACGTTCCAGTTGGGCGTGTCGGGCGTGGCCTCGCGCTCGCGGTTCACCACGCCCACGCGCAGCTCCTCCCCCACGATCTGCTGCGCGATCGGCCGCACCGCCAGCGTCTTGCCGGTGCCGGTGCCGGCCATGATCCCGAACCCCTTGCCGGCGCGCGCGAGCTCGCGGATCTCCTCGCCGTGCTCGCGGTTCATGATGGTTTCCACGTGCGTGAGCTGAACGCCCAGCTCGATGGTTTCGCACGCGGCGCGCGTGGGCGCGATCACCACCACGCGGCCCTCGGTGGGCCTGCCGGGGTAGCGTTCCGACGGGGGAGTGGTCGAGACTTCGACCATGCGGGTCCGGGCCTTGTGATAGCTTGAGTTGACGCGGGATGAGCCCCGCGCGCACAATTACGCCGACCCGCGGAAAGCGCAAGAACACGGCCAGATTGGATGATGCCAGAAACCGCGCCAGCACTCGTCTTTGCCAACACGGCGGAGGTCGCCCGCTGCACCGGCCCCTCGCGCGCGAGCGACGGCGTGGACCCCGCCGCCGTCCTTCCGCGCGGCGCCGTGGCCGTCAGCCGCGGCTGCATCACCGCCGTCGGATCCGAGGACGAGATCCTCCGCGCACACCCACATGCCGAGCGCGTGGACTGCGGCGGCCGCGTGCTCACGCCGGGGCTGGTCGATTCGCACACGCACGCCGTGTTCGGCCGCTACCGGACCGACGAGTACGCGCTGCGCTCGCAGGGGGTGCCGTACATGGAGATCGCGCGGCGCGGCGGGGGGATCAACGCCAGCGTGCGCGACCTGCGCGCGCGCAGCGAGGACGATCTCGTCCAGATGGCGCTCCCCCGCCTGCGCGAGATGCTGGCGTGCGGAACGACGACGGCGGAGGTGAAGAGCGGCTACGGCCTGTCCACCGACGACGAGCTGAAGACGCTGCGCGCGATCGCCCGCCTGCGCGAGCTGCAGCCGATCGAGCTGATCCCCACCTTCCTGGGCGCGCACGAGTTCCCCCCCGAGCACCGCGGCAGCGACGCCGAGCGCGAGCGCTACGTGGACGTGCTGGTGGGGGAGATGATCCCCGCGGTGGCCGAGTCTGGCTTGGCGCGCTTCTGCGACGTGTTCATGGAGCCGGGCGTGTTCACGCGCGCGCAGACCGAGCGCATCCTGCGCGCGGGGCTGGGCTACGGCCTGCGCCCCAAGCTGCACGCCGACGAGCTGGAGGGGAGCGGCGGCGCCGAGCTGGCC
>DASWMA010000078.1:0-19883 GCA_036399995.1 Longimicrobium sp.
TGTCCACGATTCCGCCCATCCCGCCACCTGCTCACCGTGACGAGAAACGGGAGCGCACACGGAAACGGAGGAAACGGTCCGTTCTCCGTTTCCTCCGTTCTCTCCGTTGCTCCGTGTGACCTTCAGCGGTCCTGGCCCAGCCGCGCAGTCGCCGGTGGCGCAGCGAGCGCCGAGTGACGATCACCAGCGCGGATCGCTCGCCAGCAGCGCCTCCGCCTCTTCCGCCGGGACCGGCTCGGAGAAGAGGAACCCCTGCGCGAAATCGCACCCCAGCGCGCGGAGCGCCTGCAGCTGGTCGCGGCTCTCCACCCCCTCGGCCACCACCGCCACGCCCAGGTTCCGGGCCAGCCCCACGATGGCCTGCACCAGCTGCGCGTTGCGCCGGTCGAACTCCATCCCCGACACGAAGCTGCGGTCGATCTTCAGCTCGTCGATCGGGAAGCGGTGCAGGTAGCCGAGCGACGAGTAGCCGGTGCCGAAGTCGTCCATGCACAGCACCACCCCCAGCTCGCGCAGCCGCGCCAGGATCGACCGCCCCGGCTCGGCGTGGTGCAGGATCACGCTCTCGGTGATCTCGAAGTGCATCACCCCCGGCGCGAGCCCCCACTCCGTCAGCGAGCGCTCGGCGTGGTCGGCCACGTCCGGCAGCGTGAACTGCGCGGCCGAGAGGTTCACCGAGACCCGCAGCCGCCGCTCGGGGAAGGCGTCCACCCAGCGCCGGGCCTGCCCGCACGCCTCCTCGATCACCCAACGGCCCAGCGCGTGGATCAGCCCCGTCTCCTCGGCCACGGGGATGAACACGGCGGGCGACACCCACCCGCGCTCGGGGTGCCGCCAGCGCAGCAGCGCCTCGAACCCCGCGATGCGCCCCTCCTCCACCCGCACCACCGGCTGGTAGTGCAGCCCGAACTCGCCCCGCTCCAGCGCCCGCCGCAGGTCGGTCTCCATGCGCAGCCGCTCGATGGCGTCGGCGTGCATGGCGCGGTCGAACACCTCGTAGCGGTTCTTCCCCAGCACCTTGGCGCGCGAGAGCGCCGCGTCGGCGTTGCGCAGCAGCTCCTCGGGGTCTTCGCCGCCGTGCGTGCTCACCGCGATCCCCACGCTGGCCGAGGTGAACACCTCGTGTCCCTCCAGCATGAAGGGCGCGGCCAGCACGTCCAGCACCCGCTCGGCGCGGTGGGTGGCCTCGAGCGGGCTGGCGAGATGGTCCAGCAGCAGGGTGAACTCGTCGCCGCCGAAGCGCCCCACCGTGTCGCCGGGCCGCAGCACCGCCTCGAGCCGCTCGGCGATCGCCACCAGCATCTGGTCGCCCATGCCGTGCCCCAGCG
Source organism: Longimicrobium sp. (assembly GCA_036399995.1). Taxonomy (GTDB): domain Bacteria; phylum Gemmatimonadota; class Gemmatimonadetes; order Longimicrobiales; family Longimicrobiaceae; genus Longimicrobium. Next base: position 1,329 of record DASWMA010000078.1, read on the forward strand.
AGTCGTTCACCACCTTGAAGCGGTCGAGGTCCATGAACAGCACCGCGAACGGCCGCTCGCCCCCGCGGCGCACCCGGTCGAGCGCTTGGCGCAGGCGGTCCACGAACAGCGCGCGGTTGGGCAGCCCGGTCAGCGCGTCGTGCAGGGCGCCGTAGGCCAGCTGGTCCTCCACCCGCTTGCGCTCGGTGATGTCGTGGATGATCCCCTGGAACCCGTCGGGCCGCCCGTCGTGCGCGCGCCGCACGGTGGACGACACCAGGCAGTGGATGGACGTGCCGTCCTTCCGCCGCAGCCGCAGCTCGTAGTCGCGCACGTAGCCGGTGCGGAAGATCTCGTCGCGGAAGCGCTGCCGGTCCGACGCGTCGAAGTACAGGTCCTCCAGCCGCGTGTCGCCCAGCTCGGCGGGGGTCAGGCCGAACATCTCCAGCATGGCCTGGTTGGCCGACACCAGCCGCCCGTCGAGCGTGCTCATGTACACCGCGTCGCGGCTCTCCTCGAACAGCGAGCGGTAGCGCTCCTCGCTCTCGCGCAGCGCCTCCTCGGCGCGGATGCGCTCCGTCACGTTCCGCGCGAACCCCTGCACCCCGCGCACCCGGCCGGCGCGGCGAACCCCGGTCTCCACCAGCTCCAGCGCCACCGCGCGCCCGTCGGCGTGCCGCGCGAACACCAGGTAGGTGTTGGGCACCCCGGTGGCCACCGTGCGCCCGGTCTGCTCCTCCACCTCGCGGTCCATCAGGTGGCCGGTGTGCAGGTAGGTGTACGGCTTCCCCAGCAGCTCGTCGGGCTCGTACCCCAGCACGTCGCGCACGCTGGGCGACAGGTACTCGTACGTCCCCTCCAGGTCGTGCACGTAGAAGAAGAGCTGCTGCGTGCCGGTCAGCATCAGCCGGAAGCGCTCCTCGCTGGTGCGCAGCGCCTCCTCGGCGCGCTTCCGCTCGGTCACGTCGCGGTTCACCCCCAGCGCGCCGATCCGCCGGCCGTGCGCGTCGCGCAGCGGGAGCACCAGCGTTTCGCTCACCCCGCGGCTGCCGTCCTTGCGCACGAAGCGCACTTCGCCCTGCCAGCGCTCCTCGGTGTCGAGCGCCTCCAATATGCGGCGATTGAGGTCGCCCGCCTCCTCGGGGTGCAGCCACAGGTCCACCGTGCGCCCCAGCACCTCGTCGCGCCCGAAGCCGTAGATGCGCTCGGCCGCCGGGTTCCAGTCCACGATCCGCCCCTCGGTGTCGCTGATGATCACCGCGTCGTACAGGTTGGCGAAGGTGAGCGCCTGCCGCTGCAGCGCCTCCTCGGCCCGCTTGCGCGCGGTGATGTCGAAGGCGGTGCCCAGCTCGGCCGGCTCGCCCGCGTAGGTGATCCGCACGGCGGTCAGGTCCACCCAGCGCACCTCGCCGTCCTTGCGCACCACGCGGAACTCGTAGCGGTCGGGCACGTCGTCGCCGCGCTGCCGGGCCATCCCCCGCTCGCGCACCTGCTCGCGGTCGCCGGGGTGCACCACGTCCCAGAAGTTCATCCGCAGCAGCTCGTCGGCCGAGTGGCCCGTGAGCTCGGTGGCGGCGGCGTTCACGTACAGGTAGCGGGTGCCGCGGTAGACGAAGGTGGCGGCGGCGATGTGGTCGGCCAGCTCGCGCAGCTGGCGGTCGCTCTCGCGCAGCGCCGCCTCCACGCGGTCGTGCTCGCGCAGGTCGCTCTCCAGCCGGCGGAAGCGCTCCAGCAGCTCGCGGCCGCCGTTCTTCCCGTTGCGCGAAAGCAGCGCGCGGTCGTCTTCCGCGACCTGCAGCGCGTGGTCCACGGCGGCCAGGAACTCGTGCAGCGCGGGGGGCACCGCCTCGGGCGAGCCGAAGAACTGCTCCACCAGCCGGGTGAGCTGGCCGTTCAGCAGGGCGGGCGCGGAGGGGGAGGGTGGGACCATGGCGGACCCGGGGGTGGCGCGGGGGCCGGAATGCGGAGACGGCGAGGCACGGCCGCGTTCAGGAGGGCGGCGGCCGTGGGGTGCCCGCGAACCGGTGTTTCAACGAACGTTTCTCGAAGATAGGGGCGCGCGCGGCGGAAGGGCAAAGCTTTCGTTTCCCCGCGCGCCTTTGGGTGCGCCGCGTTCCATTTCGCCGCTCCCGGGCGGCGTCTACCAGCGCGGCGCGCTCTCGAGCAGCGCCAGCAGGGTGCCGGCGTCGACCCCCTCGGAAAAGAGGAAGCCCTGCGCGTACTCGCACCCCAGCGCGCGCAGCGCGTGCAGCTGCGGCACGGTCTCCACCCCTTCGGCGATCACCGACACGCCCAGGTTGCGGGCCAGGGTGGCCACCGTCCCCACCATCTGCTCGCCGCCCCCCTCGCCGATGCGCGAGACGAAGGAGCGGTCCACCTTCAGCGCGTCGATGGGAAGCCGGTGCAGCGAGCTGAGCGACGAGTAGCCGGTGCCGAAGTCGTCGAGGTACACGCGCACGCCCAGCGCCCGCAGCCGCGACAGCGTGGCCGCGGCCGCTTCCAGGTTGTCGACCACCACGCTCTCGGTGATCTCCAGCCGCAGCAGGTGCGCGGAGATCCCGCTCTCTTCCAGCGCGTCGCGCACCTGCTCCACCAGGTCGGCCTGGCTGAACTGGCGCACCGACAGGTTCACGCTCACGCACAGCTCCGCCGCGGCGTCGGTGGCGGCCTGCCACTCGCGCAGCTGCCGGCAGGCGTCGCCCAGCACCCGCCGGCCGATCTGCAGGATCAGCCCCGTCTCCTCGGCGGTGGGCACGAAGTCGTACGGCGGGATCCACCCGCGCTCGGGGTGGTGCCAGCGCAGCAGCGCCTCCACGCCCGAGATCTTCCCCGACCTCAGCTCCACGATCGGCTGGTAGTACACCCCGAACTCTTCGCGCTCTACCCCGCGGCGCAGGTCGGTCTCCATCTGCAGCCGGGTCAGCGCCAGCGCGTGCATGGCCCGGTCGAACAGCTCGTGCCGCCCGGTGCCGGCCGACTTGGCCCGGTACATGGCCATGTCGGCGTTGCGCAGCAGGTGGTCGGCGCGGCCGTAGGCGGTGGAGCTCAGCGCGATGCCGATGCTGGCCGTGGTGAACACCTCGTACCCCGAGAGCGACACCGGGGCGGCCAGCGCCTGCTGCATGCGGTCGGCGGCGCGCACCGCGTCTTCCACCGCGCCCAGGTCGTCCAGCAGCACCGCGAACTCGTCGCCGCCGAAGCGGGCCACGGTGTCGGTCTCGCGCACCGAGTTGCGCAGGCGCCCCGCCACCGCCACCAGCAGCTCGTCGCCCACCGAGTGGCCCAGCGAGTCGTTCACCACCTTGAAGCGGTCGAGGTCCAGGAAGAGGACCGCGAACAGGTACCCCTCGCGCCGGCGCTCCTGCAGCACCGCGCGGGCGAGGCGCTCCATGAACAGGTGCCGGTTGGGAAGCCCGGTCAGCGCGTCGTGCAGCGCGTCGTGGCGGAGCTGGTCTTCCACCGCGCGCCGCGCGGTGATGTCGTCGGCGAAGAGGTGGACCACGCCCAGCTGCGGGTGGGGGTGGTACGTCCAGCAGAAGACGCGGTCGTCCACCACCACCTCCACCGTGCGCATCGGGTGGCCCGTGGCCAGGGCGGCCGCGATCAGCTGGCGGTGGTTGCGGGGGAGGAAGCCGCCCTCCAGCGGGGTGCCCACCTCGGCCAGCACGTGGCCCGTGGCGGGGTTGGCGTACACCACGTTGCCCTGCGCGTCGCACTCCAGCACCGGGTTGGGCGACTCGCGCGGGATGGCGGCCAGCCGCAGCTGCTGCTGGTCGTTGCGGCGGCGCGCGGTCACGTCGTGCACCACCACCACCGCGCCGGCCACCTCGCCCTCGGCGCCGCGGTGCGGCGACCAGCGCATGGCGGCCCAGCGGGTGCGCGGGTCGGCCGGGTCGCCCAGCGGCACGTCGCCCAGGTCCACCGTCACCCCGTGCAGCACGGTGGCCAGCAGCGACCCGGGCGCGTCGCCCGCCAGCGCGCACGGCACGTCGGCCACCGCCGCGCCCACCGCGTCGCGCGCGGGAAGGCCGGTCACCGCCTCCATCGCCGCGTTCCACGCCACCCAGCGCAGCTCCCGGTCGCACGCGGCGATCCCCACGGGTGCGCACTCGAGCACCGCGTCGACCACCGCGTCGCGCTCCAGGGCCACGCTCATCCCCACCCTCCCTGCGGCGGGCGCGCGGCCAGCCGGCGCGTCACGGCGCGAAAGGCCGGTGCACGCGTGCCGTGGCAGAGGCGGTGAGCGAGGGTCCGGAGACGCAAGATCGGCTCGTTGTGTGCGCGCTGGCGGGCACTGTGCGAGGTGAACGGAGGCGACATTCTACGTTCGCCACCCACCAGGATCAAGAGTTCAGTGTGGCGCCTAACGATGCGCCGCAGGGGTGAACTCCAAGCCCCACCAAAATCGCAAATCCTTTGCCATTTCCCATCTCCCTGTGCTGCCGCACTTTCCCCCCGGAACGAGGCGGCCGGGGCCGGCAGAAAATCATGGGAACGGAAAGGAATGCAGGAAGGACACGAAGTGATCGCGCGGCCGTGAGCCCTGCCTCCACGATCCCGACCGAACACTGATGATGACTGCAACAACGGTCACACGGAGAAGCGGAGTAGAACGGAGGAAACGGAGAACTTCCATCGCTGTTCCTCCGTTTCCTCCGTTGTTCTCCGTTCCTCCGTGTGACCCTTTTTCAGCAGAGTTTGCCACGGCAGCGATCCACGCGGATCCAGTAACAGGACCGCCGATGAAAGAGAGACGGCGCCGGGGAAATCGATCCCCGGCGCCGTCGGTCGGTTCAGCCGATCCGGCTGCGGCCTAGCGGTCACCCTCGTCGCCGTGGCCGGGGCGGGACCGGGTTTTCGCGTGCTGCCGCTGGTCGGCGGCCAGCGAGCGGCCCACGTCCACCTGGTCGTCGGTGAAGCGCCCCCGCTCGTCGCGGCGGATGTAGCGCTTGTCGCCGTCGTGCGGCTCGATCAGCTCTCGCTTGCGTGACATCGCATCCCCCGTTGAAAATCGGAAATCCAATCCACACAACGGGTTCCACAAAGCAGGAGCCGTGCCGCCGCTCACCGCCCGCCGTCCCCATGCTCTTGCCCGGGCTCGGGCGGCGACGAGGAGGCGAGCTGACGCGACGCGTCGACCAGCCGCAGGAACTCGGCACGGTAGCCGCCGCGGTCGTCGGCCAAGGCGCCGCGGGCCAGCTGCGAGACCTGCGCGTAGCTCGCCGAGCCCTTGAACTTCGAGTCGCGCAGCAGCATCCCCCACGCCGCCACCGCCGCCGAGAAGCGGAAGTCGGCCGAGGTGGCCGCGAGGGTGGTCTGCCGGTCGGGGAGCGCCCGTGTCAGCAGGCGGCTCTGGTCGCCGTCCGGCGCCTTGTAGCGCAGCTTCACCGTCAGCAGCTCGCCGCTGCCGCCCGCGCGCGCGGTGGGGCGCACCTGCTGGTAGCGCAGCGGGTCCACGCCGCGCGCGGGCTGGTCGGGCGCGCCCACGGGCACCACCTCGTACAGCGCGGTCACCGAGTGCCCGGCGCCCAGCTCGCCCGCGTCCTTGCGGTCGTCGTTGAAGTCTTCGGCGGCCAGCAGGCGGTTCTCGTAGCCGATCAGCCGGTACGCCTTCACCCGCGCCGGGTTGAACTCCACCTGCACCTTCACGTCCTTGGCGATGGTGAACAGCGTGCCGCCCATCTCGCCCACCAGCACCTTGCGCGCTTCGTGGAGCCCGTCCACGTAGGCGTAGTTGCCGTTCCCGTGGTCGGCGAGCTGCTCCATCTTGCTGTCCTGCAGGTTCCCGGTGCCGAAGCCGAGCACGGTCAGGAAGACGCCGGCCTCGCGCTCCCGCTCGATCAGCCGCACCAGCTCGCCGTCGCTGCTCACGCCCACGTTGAAGTCGCCGTCGGTGGCCAGGATCACGCGGTTGTTGCCGCCGCGGATGAAGCCGTCGCGCGCCAGCTGGTACGCCAGCCGGATCCCCTCGGCGCCGTTGGTGGAGCCACCCGGCTGCAGGGTGTTGATGGCGTCGAGGATGCGGTCCCGCTGCGTGCCCGGCGTGGGCGGAAGCACCAGCCCCGCGGCGCCGGCGTACACCATGATGGAGACGCGGTCCTGCGGGCGCAGGTTCTCCACCAGCATCCCGAACGCCTCCTTCAGCAGCGGCAGCTTTGCGGGATCGTCCATCGACCCCGACACGTCGATCAGGAACACGAGGTTCGCCGCCGGAAGCGAGCGCGGGTCCATCCGCCGCCCCTGCAGCCCCACGTGCACCAGGCGGTGCGCCGGGTTCCAGGGCGCGGGCGCCACCTCCGTGGTGATGGAGAACGGCGCGTCGCCGGCCGGGTCGGGATAGTCGTAGTCGAAGTAGTTGATCAGCTCCTCGATCCGCACCGCGTCGGGCGGCGGCTGCGTGCCCCCGGTCAAAAAGCGCCGCACGTTGGCGTACGACGCCGCGTCCACGTCGATGGCGAAGGTGGAGAGCGGGTTGGTCCCGACGTCGCGGAACTCGTTCTCGCTGATGGGGCTGTACTGCTCGCGGTCGAAGCCGCCCGGGTGCACCGGCGCGGTGCCCGGCATCGGGATCGACATCTCGTACGTCGCGACGTCGCTGGCGACCACCGCGGTAGTGTCGGCCGCGACCTGCGCCACGCCGGCCTCCGGCTTGGGGCGGCTGCTGCTGGTGCACGCGGCCAGGGCGAGCAGCGAGAGGAGGAGAAGACGATGGGGGCGTGGAGTACGCATGCCGGCCTTCCGGTCAGGAGGTTGAGACGTGCGGCCCCGCCGCGGCTGGGCGTCGCGGCGGCATGCCGGTGAGGGGCATCGGCCGTTCCCCGTCCGCACGGATGTGCGCCATGGCGGCCAACTTCCACCCTCACAACGAGTTGTCTGCTTCCAGGACCGGTCCTGCCCGATCATCGCGAAGGCGTTCGAACGCCGTTCAGCGAACGCGATCGCGCGTTCATTGAACGGAGCGGCATGCGGGGTTCTGACATCCGCCAACGGCCGCGCCCCTCCGCATCGGGTGCGAAGGGGCGCGGTTTCGGTCGATCCACCGAGGAAGATCGGGCCACACGGAAGCAGCGGAGGAAACGGAGAACCGCGTCCTCCGTTCCCTCCGCTCCCTCCGTGTGATCCCCTGCCGTTGCTGTCGTCGCTGGTGAGCGGACGACCGGCCGGAGCGCGTCAGTCCGCGATCGCGCGCCAGACGGCGTCCACGTCGGAGAGGTCGCTGAACGCGTGGTCGGGGCCGCATTCGCGCAGCTCCTCCAGCGGGTGGTGGCCGGTGGCGGTGGCGATGGTGCGCACGCCCAGGTGCGCGCCGCACGCCACGTCCTTGGGCGTGTCGCCCACGATCACGATCTCCTTGCCGCTGAAGCCGAGCCCCGTCTCCTTGCGCGCGCGCTCCACCGCGATGGCGGGCAGCTCCGTCCTGTGCGCGTGGTCGCTGCCGAACGCGCCCACGCGAAAGCGCGAGAAGCCCAGCCGCGCCGCGTTCACCTTGATGCGCGCGCCCTCGCGGATGTTGCCGGTCAGCAGACCCAGCACCACCTCGCCCCCGGCGGCCTCCACGCGGTCCAGCAGCTGCGGCACGCCGGGCAGCGGGTGGACGCGCATGTCGTGGATCTCGCGGTGCAGGTACTCGATGTAGCGAAACCAGAGCGCCGCCAGCCCCGAGTCGATCTCCGCGTCGCCGATCCCGTCGGCGCGCAGCAGGTCGCGGACGATCTCGGGGTCGGTGCGCCCCGCGAACGAATAGCTGCCGATCGGCCCCGTGGTGCCGAACACGTCCATCAGCGCCGCATGGATCGCGCGCTTTCCCGAGCCGTCGGCCAGGAGCAGCGTACCGTCGATGTCGAAGAGGATCAGCCGCCGCATCTCGTCCGTCTCGCCACGCGCAGGATGCATTCAGGGGATGCCGCGCCCGCCGGGCACGCTCCGTATCGGCACGCAATCTCCACCTTCGGCGCGGATCTGTGAAGCCCCCGCGCCGATGCGTGGTCCACGGCTCCACCGGCCGACGGGCGAGAGAAAGCCTCCGCCTGCAGAATGCGGACGTTTATTGATGGATGCCGTTCAGGCGAAGCGTCTCCTCACGCATACCGGGATCTTACCGATGACCCATCGCGAGCGCTCCTCCGCGATCGGCAGGATGAGGGCCTGTCGTGGCTCGTTTGCGGTCGGCGGGGCGGCGGAGATGGCGGAGGGGGTTGCGGCTCGGCTCCGGTTGACCACCGTCCATGCGGGCGCGCCGAAGGATTCCTCTCGCCGAGGAGGGGACGACCGTTCGCTGACGAGCGACGGCCCGGGCGTGTTCGCTCCGGGCCGTCATTCGTTCCGGGGATGAAGGAGCGCTTACGAGCTCCGCGGGCGGCCGGGCGGGACCACCCCCTGCTTCTTGAGCCGCTGGCGCTGGCGGCGCGTCAGGCGGCCGTCTTCCACGCTGCGCTCCTTCCACTGCTCCTTCCCCCAGCTCCTCACCTCGGCCAGCTCGTCCAGGAAGCGGGCCGACGCGCGCGAGAACGCCCCTTCGCGCCGCAGGGTGGTGGGGATGGTGCCCAGGAAGTCTTGCATGGCGCGGCGCAGGCTGCTGTCCGACGAGTAGCCGCACGCGTACGCCACGCTCAGCACGGTGCGGCCGGGGTCGTCCAGCAGCGACGCGGCGAGGAGGATCCGCATCCACGCCATCAGCCGGCGCGGCGGCGGAAGCGCCGCCCGCTCCGACCAGCGCAGCACCGTGCGCTCCGACAGGTGCAGCGCACGGGCCAGGTCGCGCCCCCGGCCACCCAGCGACACGACTTCGGCCGCGGTCATCAGCAGCGTGCGCGAGCGCCCCGACAGGCTGGCGGGGAGGCAGCGCTGCAGCAGGTTCTGCAGCGGCCGGCCCTGGGCCGAGCGCAGGCGGCGCGTCATCGCCTCCTGCGTGTCCTCCTCGCCGATGGCCAGGATGTCGGTGACGCCCCACTCGCCCAGGGTGCGCACGTCGTGGGAGCGCCCGGGGAGCAGCTCCATGGCCGCCACCACGGTGGCCGAGGGGAATTCCCACATCAGCGCGCGCAGCTCCTGCGCCAGCTGCGGGCCGTCGCGGCCGGGATAGGTGTAGGGGTCCACCAGCAGCAGCGCGGCCGGCGGCGTGTCGGGGAGCGCGGCCCGCAGCGACTCCCAGTCGGGGAGGAACGTGACGTCGAACGATTTGGCAACGATCCGCCGCACGCGCTCGCGGAACGCACCATTCGAGTGCATCACGATCAAAGGACGCGGACCAGAGACCATGTGTGACGGGAATTATACGGTCGAAGGGCAACGGTGAATGGGCGCGCAGGCGTTTGTCTGCGCATCATTCATCGGCGTGGACGTCGTCCACCTTCTACTAGTGTCGGCTTTCCCCCATCACATTCTGGAACACCCATGAAGACCGCCCGGTTCCTCCTGGCCTGCGCCGTCGCGTCCGTACTGGCCGCCTGCGGCTCCGACCCCATCACCGCGCCGGCCGCGGCCCCCAACTCCCCCGCGGCCGACGAGGTCGCCTGCACGAAGACTACCGTCGTCACCGCGAGCGGCACCACCATGGAGGTCTGCGCCGAGACCGCCACCGGGTCGCAGATCGGAAGCGGGCACTGAGCAGATAGTACGCATGCAAAAGGGGCCGGCCGGGAACCTCCCGGCCGGCCCCTTTTTGCACGATCAAACCGCAGCGGTCGTCCGTGTCGACAGCGAACGCACCATCTCATTCGCCAAGGCATCAGCTTGGTCACCGGAGCGGCCCGCGCGTGCTGCAACGGCGCGTTCGACCGAGCGGCCATTACGGATCGACTCCAGGACTCCTTCCGCCCGGATCATCGTGGCGGACTCGCTGCGCTCGGTCGCGACCGCAACCGCTCGCTCCGCGACCTGCTCGGCACGATCCCATTCACCGACGCTGGAGGCGCCGCGAGCCATCTCCAGAAGCGAGTCCGCAAGGGACGGCACAACTTCGCTTTCGCGGGTCAGCTTCATCGCCTCGTTCCACATCTTCCGGAACCGATCACGGTCACCCGCGCCACCGGCCGCACGGATGATGTGAGCTCGCACCAGCAGTTGGTTCCGCATCTCGGGAAGGAGCGGCTGCAGGGCCTCGAAGACAGGCAGCGCCCGCGCAAAGTGTCCCTGGTTCATCCAGTAGTAGGCGATGTCATGCGCCAGCACCGGCAGCTTCGGATGCTCCGTCCCGTACGCCCGGAACGCCTGCCGCGCAAAGTGCTCGGCCAGTTCGTTCTTCCCCGTTTCAGTCGCAACCACGAACAGGTTGTGAGAGGCAGCACCCACGATCGGTGCGAGTCCTTTGCGCTTCCCCGAGCGCAAAGCCTTGATGTGCATCCGCTGCGCGACGGGGAAGTTGCCGCGCTCGCGCGCCATGTTGCCCAGTGACAGATACGCGTGTCCGTAGATCTCCCACGCCCCCGTCTGGCGCGCGACCATGATGGCGTGACGGAACCAGGTCTCGGCGCGGGCGGTCTCACCACGGGCACGAGCGAACCGGCCCACCGCCAGCGCGAACTCCGCGTTGCGCGGGGCGGCGAGGGCGGCGGCCTGGGTGAAGGAGAGCGCGGTGGCGTCGTGGCCCTGCTGCTCGCACCACTGCGCGATGGCACGCATGGCCTCGGCGACCACCTCGCCGCGGGTGGTGTCGGGAGCGCCCAGCATGCGGCCCACCGCAACCAGCGCGTCCACGATGGCCGCGGGAACGTCGGCGGCCAGCAGGTCTTCCAGGCGGCGCTGGCCCGACTCGGGCGCGAACAGTTTCTGCCGCTCGCCCGGCTCCGAGGCGGCCCAGAACATCACGTTGCGGTACGCCTGCCAGAGGAGAATCCCGGTCTCACCCGGCACTTCGCGAAGAATCTCCATCCCCTCCAGCCCCTCGGCGGAGCCGCGGGTGAGCGGCGGAGGGGTGCGCCAGCGGCGCGGCTGGCGCTGCTGGGCGGCCTTTGCTCGGGTTGCCTTCATCTATGGTCTCCGTGTGGCGTTAACCCCCTGAGGGGTCCGGGTTCTGTTCACTTTCTGTATACTATATCCGAATGGTTGTCGAAACGCCAACATTTTATGTCGTCTGCTCCGACCTCCAGTAGCAGGAAACGCGTGAAATCCGCCACCTCACCGCATTCGTGAGGGGTTCGCACCATTCTGGTACAGATTCCGTAGCGCTCCCCACCCGCCAGTACGTACCCCGCAGGCTACGCAGGTTCCTTGCCGCTGTCTGCAGCATCCACCTTTTACCCGAATGTCAGCGCGAGCTCGCCGTCGCGGACCGTCACCGACACCGAGCCGCCGTCCTCCAGCTTGCCGAAGAGGATCTCGTCACCCAGCGGGCGGAGGAGGTGGTCCTGGATGAGGCGGGCGAGCGGGCGGGCGCCCATGGCCGGGTCGTGCCCGCGGGCGGCCAGCCAGGCACGCGCGTCGTCGTCCAGCGCCAGCTCCACGTTCTTCGCGGCCAGGCGCTCGCCCACCTCGGCCACCATCCGCTCCACGATCCGCCCCATCACGTCGGATGACAGCGGCGCGAAGGCGATGCGCGCGTCGAGCCGGTTGCGGAACTCGGGGGGGAAGGTGCGCTCGAAGGCGCGGTCGTCGTCGGCTCCCGCGGCCGCGGAAGGGGCGCCGAAGCCGGCGCGGCGGCGGGCAAGCTCCTCGGCGCCCACGTTGCTGGTCATCACCAGCACCACGTTGCGGAAGTCGGCCTGCTTCCCGTTGTTGTCGGTGAGCTTGCCGTAGTCCATCACCTGCAGCAGCAGGTTGAACACGTCGGTGTGGGCCTTCTCGATCTCGTCGAGCAGCAGCACCGCGTGCGGGGTGCGGTTCACCGCCTCGGTGAGCAGCCCCGCCTGGTCGAAGCCCACGTACCCCGGCGGCGCGCCGATCAGGCGTGACACGGTGTGGCGCTCCATGTACTCGCTCATGTCGAAGCGGATCAGCTCGATCCCCATCACCTCGGCCAGCGAGCGCGCCACCTCCGTCTTCCCCACCCCCGTGGGCCCGGTGAACAGGAAGGCGCCGATCGGCTTGCGCGGGTCGCACAGCCCCGCGCGAGAGAGCTTGATGGCCGCGGTGAGCTGCTCGATGGCCGTGTTCTGCCCGAAGACGCGCGCCTTCAGGTCGGCCTCGAGGGTGCGCAGCCGCTCGCGGTCGCTGCCGGCCACCGTGCGCGGGGGGATCTGCGCCATCGACGACAGGATCCGCTCCACCACCTCTTCGCCCACCGCCGGCCACTCCGCCGCCTCGTCGTCATCGGACACTGCCAGGCGCACGTCGGCGCCGGCCTCGTCCATCACGTCGATCGCCTTGTCGGGGAGGCGGCGGTCGTGCAGGTAGCGCGACGAGAGCTCGGCGGCCGCGCGCAGCGCAGCGTCGGTGTAGCGCACCTGGTGGAACTCCTCGTACCGGCTGCGCAGCCCATCGAGAATGCGCACCGTGTCGTCTACCGACGGTTCCGGCACGTCGATCTTCTGGAAACGCCGGGCGAGGGCACGGTCCTTCTCGAAATGAGAGCGGTGCTCTTCGTAGGTGGTGGAGCCGATACAGCGCAGACCCGAAGCGAGCGCCGGCTTGAGCAGGTTGGACGCGTCCATGCTCCCGCCCGAGGTGGAGCCGGCGCCCACCACGGTATGGATCTCGTCCACGAAGAGGATGGCGCCGGGGAGCGCCCCCAGCTCCTTGAGCACCGCCTTCAGCCGCTCTTCGAAGTCGCCGCGGTAGCGGGTGCCGGCCAGCAGCGCGCCCATGTCCAGCGCGAAGATGCGGGCGCCGCGGAGGGCGGCGGGGACCTGCCCGGCGTGGACCTTCAGCGCCAGCCCCTCGGCCAGGGCGGTCTTCCCCACGCCGGGGTCGCCCACGAAGAGCGGGTTGTTCTTGCGCCGGCGGGCCAGCACGTGGATGGCGCGGCCGATCTCCTTCTCGCGCCCGATCAGCGGGTCGAGCTTCCCTTCGGCCGCCAGGCGGGTGAGCTCGGCGGTGAAGCGCGAGAGGGCGTCGCCCGCCTCGGGGCGCTCGTCGTCGTCCTCGTCCACCGGCGCGCCGGCGGGGACGGCCACGGGGCGGGCCACGCCGGTGGAGGTGCGCCCCTCGCCGCCGTGCGAGACCGCGCGGGTCATGGCCAGGCGGTCGACCCCCGCGTCTTCCAGGAAGTGCACGGCGAACGAGTCTTCCTGGTCGTACAGCGCCACCAGCACGTGGCCGCCGGTCACCTCTTCGCGCCCCGAGCGCAGCACCTGCAGCGCGGCCTCCTGCACCACGCGGCGGAAGGCGAGCGTGGGGGTGGACGAGTCGAGCGGCGCCGAGGTGGCGGCCTTGACCTCTTCGGTGAGGAAGCGGTCGAGGCGGCGCTTGAGCAGCTCCACGTCGGCGCCGGCGGCGCGCACCACGGCGGCGGTGCCGTCGTCGTGCAGCAGCGCGAACAGCAGGTGCTCGAGGCCGGCGTACGCCTGGCCGCGGCGCGCGGCCTCGAGCACGGCCAGGTGCAGCGAGATCTCCAGCTCGGGGCGAAGTGCGGGGCTCGACATCGGGTACGGCAGTGCGAAGGTGCGTGAGTACGAAGGTGCGAAAGCGGGATGGTCCGCTAGTCCGGCTCCATCGTCACCAGCAGTGGATACCCCGCCGACTCCGCGTCGGTCGTCACCCGCTCGATGCGGGTCTCGGCTTCGTCGCGCGTGTACACGCCGGCCACGCCCACGCCCAGGTGGTGCACCTGCAGCATCACGCGGGCGGCGTCGGTGGCGGTCTTGTCGAAGTGGCGCACCAGCACGTCGATCACGAACTCCATGCTGGTGAAGTCGTCGTTGTGCAGCAGCACGCGGTACATCCGGGGCTGGCGCGTCTTCGGCCGCTCGGCCAGGGCCACGTCCTCTTCGCGCTCGCGGCCCGGGCGACGCCCGTCGTCACCGTCGTCGCGCCGCGGCGGGCGGCCGCTCACGACGCGGCCGCCTCCACGCCCCCGCGGGCGCGTTCCACCTCCCACAGGTGGTCCTCGGCCCAGCGGCAGAGGGCCGAGAGCGGCTCCACCAGCGTCTCTCCCAGCGGGCTCAGCGTGTACTCCACCCGCGGCGGCACCTCGGGATAGACTTTCCGTTCCACCAGTCCGTCACGCTCCAGCCCGCGCAGCGTCTGCGTGAGCATCTTCTGCGACACGCCGCCCACGGCGCGCTGCAGCTCGCCGAAGCGGTGCGTGCCGGAGGACAGCACGTAGATCACGATCACCGCCCACTTGTCGGCCACCAGGTCCAGCACCCGCCGCGAGCCGCACCGCTCGCTGCGCACGTTGCCGCGCGCCTCGATCATCGCTTGCATGGTTACCGATGGGTGTGTAGCGCACCGGCGGGTGCTTACGGGCTCACCCGCGTGCAGCAGTATAAGCGTTCACCTGCGCGGCGGAAGGGTTCCGGTGACGGAGGTGTCGTCGGGGCGGAGGGGGTTGATGATCGAAAGACTGGAGGGATTCTTGGGACGGGGGTGGAGGGGCGGGTGGAGGGGTGGGAAGATGCGCGGGCCTCGCGGCTATAACGGCACGCAGTCCGCCTTCGCGCCGCCTCCGCGGACTTCAACCGCGCGTAGCCGCGAGCGAAGCGAGCCCAGGTCCCTCCCCCAGGTGGTTTGGGGGAGGGACAGGCGCGCAGCGCTAGGGAGAGGGCCCGCGGCGCCGGACGATCGAGATCGACCCGGCTCAATGCGAAGCGGCCCCGCCCCGATGTGGGACGGGGCCGCTCTTCATCGATCCGCCCGGCCGGTCAGTGCGGCGGGAGGGGCGGGGGGACGGAGGCGAAGATCGGCCCCAGCTCGTCCACCTGCGAGGCGGGAGTCCAGGCGGCCATGCCGTGCTTCCACACCAGCGTCTCCGGGGTGAGGGCGCCGGTGCCGGCCTGCTGGCGCAGCTCGTCCATCCCGTGGGGGCCGCTCTGCTTGCCGTCGAGCGCCACGAAGAAGGTGGCGGCCTGCGGCAACGGCGGCGGGCCACCCGTCGCGGGTGCCGGTGCGCCTCCCGGTGCGCCGCCGGGCGTGCCGCCGAACTGCTGCCCGAGCTGCCCGGCCATCTGCTGGCCCATGGCCCATCCCATCGCCATCCCCATCCCCTGCCCGGCGGCGCCGCCGGGGTTCTGCGCGGCGATCGGGATGCTCTCGGCGGTCTGGAACTTCGCGTAGCGGTCGAGGTCGCCGATCACGCCCATGCTGCTGCGCCGGTCCAGCGCCTTCTCGACCTCTTCGGGAAGGGCGATGCTCTCGATCACGAACTGCGTGAGCTCGACCCCCCACTGGCTGAAGTCCGGCGCCATCTTCTCGCGGATCTGCACGCCGATCTCGTCGTAGCGGGCGGCCAGGTCCAGCACCGGCACCTTCGCCTCGGCCACCGCGTCGATGAAGCGCGACACCACCAGCGACCGCATCTGGTCGTCCACGTCGCCGGTGGTGAAGACCCCGTTGGTCCCCACGATCTGCGCGATGAACTTGGCCGGCTCGGTCACGCGCATCACGTACGTGCCGAAGGCGCGGATGCGCACGGGGCCGAACTCGGCGTCGCGCATCATCACCGGCGCCTTGGTGCCCCACTTCTGGTCGGTGAACTGCTTGGTGGCGACGAAGAAGACCTCGGCCTTGAACGGCGAGTCGAAGCCGTGCTTCCACCCCTGCAGCGTGCTGAGGATGGGCAGGTTCTGCGTGCGCAGCTCGTAGCGCCCCGGGGGGAACACGTCGGCCACCTGGCCCTGGTTCACGAAGACCGCGGCCTGGCCGGGGCGCACGATCAGCTGCGCGCCGTTCTTGATCTCGTTGTCGTGCCCGTCGAACCGCCACACCATCGTGTTGCCGGTGTCGTCCAGCCACTGGATGATGTCGATCAGCTCGCTCTTGACGAAGTCCCAGAGGCCCATGACGTGGTCTCTCGCTGCGGAAGTGCGGGGGTTGGATGCAGGATGGCGGTATGCAGATTCGCCGTCCGGCGCCATTTGCGCAAGTCGTGGCACGGTCGCGAGATGGCTCGCCCGCCGCCGGCGCCCTGCGTGGGTGGGATGTACGAGTCGAGCGGGTGGGTTGTTTCGGAACGGGCGGCGTGCCCTCCCCCTGGCGTTCCGGCGCGACGGGCGTCGCGTCCGGAACGCCTGTCCCTCTCCCGAACCGCGGGAGAGGGACGTTGGGCGCTTCGCGCCGGCTGCTTCGGTCCGGGCCGGAGATTCACGCCGCCCGCAGCACGCTCGCACGCGTAAAGGCAGGACGCCCCGGGTTGCGAGCTCCGGGTCAGCTGGCCGGGGCGGGGCGGGAGGTCCCGCCGTCGGCCACGTACAGCCACTTCCCGTCCGGCTGCCGCTGCCAGATGGTGAGGTACTTCGAGTAGCCCGTCCGCGCCGTCCCGTCGGGGTCGGTGCCGCGGCGCACGGCGTAGCCGATGGTGTAGCCCAGGTCGCCGCTGGCCGCCGCGCCGCCCGCGATGGGGCCCCATTCCAGCGTGCCATTCCCTCCCTCGAAGGCGCCGCCGATCTCCGCCGGGCCGTATTCCGGGCCGCCCATCAGCACGCCGGTGGGCGCCGCGAACCTCTCGAAGGCGTTCCGCACGGTGGTGGCCGCCGCCAGCGCCGCGAAGTCGCGGTCGGCCTGCGCCATCGCCTCGGCCGCCGCGGCCTGGGTCAGGCGGGGCGTCGCGCCCGCCACGCCGTTGCCGGCCGGCGTGCCGAAGCCGTCGGGCACCGCGCGCGGGGCGGCGGGCTGCAGGGCGGGGACGTGTGCCTCCACCTTCCACGCGCCGTCCGGCTGCTTGCGCCAGAAGGTGATCAGCCGCGCATGCAGCGTGCTCCCGTCGCGCCCCGTGGCGGTGCCGAACCCCAGCGTGTACCCGGCCGTTCCGTCGGCCGAGACGTCGGCGCGCGCGGTGGTCCAGGTGAGCGCGGCGAAGAGCTCGGCGGAGCGCAGGTATTCCTGCATCGCGGCGCGGCCGCGGATCATGTTCGAGCGCGACGGGAGGAAGGCCGCGCTGTCGGCGAACCACGAGGTGAAGCCGTCCACCATCCCCCGCGCCGCCGTGGCCTGCGCGAAGGCGCGATCGGCCTCGGCCAGCGCGGCGCGCGCCGCCACCAGGTCCACCCGCCATGATCCGGCACGCGCCTGCGCGGCCGTGGCCGCCGCCTGCGCCTGCACCCCGTGCGAGCACGCGCCGGACGACGTCAGCACCACGAACGCCATCACTGCTCTCTTCATCGAGTATTCTCCTGATTTCGTGTAGTTGAGCCGCCCGCGTCCCGACTCGGTGGCGAGAGCGCGTGGTGCCGTCGCGGAGTAGAACGCATGGGCCGTGAGCGGCTTTGCGGCGGTGCAGCGAGATGGCCGGACTGCGCGGCGAAGCGCGGATGGCTTCGGGCGAGCGGGAACGCACGGGGGTGAGGGATGGGAGGGGCGGATGCAGGGGCGGATGAATCCGCGGCAACAACCACACGAAGTCCGCCTTCGCGGACTACCGGCTCTGGCGCAGCCGAGACTTCGGTGCACGCGAGAGGCTTGGACGTGCGATCGAAGTAGCCGCGAGCGAAGCGAGCCCGGGTCCCTCCCCCAGCGGTTTGGGGGAGGGACAGGCGCGAAGCGCCAGGGAGAGGGCCCGCGGCGGCCGCGTCCCGTCAGAATCGTGCTCGCGATACAGGCTGCGGAGGACGGCCCCGCGCCATTGACATCCCCCGCCGTGGCGACGGATACTCGGGACCCGCCACGCGCCGCCGAGATAGGCCTGCGGCGACGGCGTTCCGGCTGCGCCGACCTTCCATCGACTGATAAGGGGTGACGTGGATTCTTCCGAGCTGCGCGGCGAGGTGATGGCGGCCGCCGAGGGGCTGGTGTACACCAGCGAGAGCGACCGCCCATTCGAGTGGTTCGAGCTGCCCGGCGCCGCCGCCGGGTGGCCGTACGGCGCCGACGAGTTCGCGCGCAGGGCGGGCGCGGCCGCGGGCGCGCCGGTGGAGGAGCGCACGCTGGACCGCTTCTTCAAGCCGCACATCGAGACGGTGGACCCGCTCGACATCCGCGCGCAGGAGATCCGCCCGCGCTACGAGGCGCTGAAGAAGCTGCTCGCCACGCGCCTGGGCGAGGTGCGCGTCTTCCGCATCGGCCGGATCGAGATCGACTGCTACGTGGTGGGCGACGACGGGCACGGAAACCTGGCCGGAGTGCGCACGGTGGCCGTGGAGACGTGATCCGGGCGGCGCGGCGCTTGCCGCTGCGGGGCGGCGCGAGCGGACGAGTCGGAGCGGCTGAGGTGGACCCGGTTCAGGCAAAAGGTTCGGATGGCTGGAAGAACGCTGCTGGTGGGGCTGGCGCACCCCGACGACGAGGTGGGGGCGGCCGGCACCATCTGCGCGCAGGTGGCGCAGGGCGACCGCGTGGTGGTGGTGTGGCTCACCCGGGGCGAGATGACGCAGGCGTTCGGCCCGGTGAGCGAGGCCGAGGTGTCGCGCATCCGCGAGGAGCACGGCCGCATCGCCGGCGAGATCCTGGGGTGCGAGACGCGCTTCATGGACTTCCGCGACACGCAGGTGGAGGCCACGCCTGAGGCCGCCCGCCGCGTGGCCGCGCTGGTCGCCGAGGTGAAGCCCG
>DASWMA010000079.1:0-22321 GCA_036399995.1 Longimicrobium sp.
CGGCGTTCACCTGCGACTGTGGCGCCTCGGCCACGAGCGACAGCCACGCGCTGTCGCTGTGCCCGAACAGCCGCCCGCGGTCGCCGTAGCGCGCCTCGTAGTACGGAAACTCGCGCCACGAGCGCTCCCCCGCCGCCATCGACGCCGCCACCTCTCGGGGATCGCTGGTGACGGGATAGCTCCCGGCGGACGGATTGATAAGTCCTGCGCCGATTTCAGGCATCGTGGTTTTCCTTCAAGCTTTCTGCGGATGCTGTGGCGAGCCCGTTCGCCATCGGCTGGTAGAGCCATGACGAGAACGGCTGATAGCCATTTTCCGCAGAGATCGTCAAGCGGCACAGCACACGAAACTGTATGGGGGCAGGCGGAGGGTTGACCCGTTGAACCACCACGACGGGGTCACTCCCGCGCAACGTGAGCCCATGCTCGAAAACGTCTTGAGAAAGGTACCGGGGGCAGAAGCCGACGAGGTGAACGTCGCCGGGCTGCTTTTCACCGGTGCGAAGCAGAAGCGCGTTTGGATCCCATGGATTCTGGAAATCGTGCACCAGAAAAAGACGCTCACCGGGAGTGAGCTGCGCCGCGCGATCATGTGAGCTGGTGGACAGGTGCCGCAGCCCGTGCACGAAGAAGTGAATCCGATATCGACCCGACGGCTCCATCTCGGGTTGCGGAAAAACTTCGAACCGGTCGGTCACTCGTTGTCCGCCGCCACGCGCCAGAAGCATGAATGGAGTATCCGCCGCGGCAGAAACGCTGAGCCACTCAACAAAGGCGGGATACTCGGGACGCGACCTCGGCAACAAGCGATTGGAGAAGATGGGGAACAACTCAGTCGAATAGTACGCGCGGTCCAGGTCGGGAAAGCCGGGGAGTGGCCGGAACCCGGAGCCAATCGCCTCTTCTGCGCCGCACGTATACACGAACTCATAGACTCCAGCGTGGAGCGATAGCCGCCCCACCGGGAACCAGCTACGCCCTACTGGATCTTGCCAGGTCAGGTACAGAGTTGCGCCCACGGTCACCTCAGCGCCGTTAATCGTGTGTAGTTGAATCGGATGATCTCCTGGACGAACTTCGCTGCGTCGCTAGAGAGTCGGTCCGCCGGCACCTCGTCCACGACATGTACCAGGGTTTCGACATCCACGCTCCCGAGCCGCTCCAGCCAGGCGTCGGACGCCTCGTGCATCATGGTGCGGGCCTGAACGAAGGCGTCGAATGTCGATAAGGGCTTGCGGTCCGCTGCTGACAAGTATAAGGCCGAGGCCGCCCGCGTAGCATAGGCGCTCACTGAATATCCCGCGTCCCGCGTGGTGAGACGACGAAGGATATTTGCTTCAGTCTCATTGCGTCCGAGCGAGGAGGCATGATCATACGTCGGTGACAGCCTGCAGACGGCAGTCCCGTCAGCCGCCTCGACCTGAATCACTGCCCAGTTCTCGTGGTGCCGGTCGGTGTTTCCGATCAGGGCATCAAACATCAGATATCCGGCAAACAGGTCTTCCGCGGAGTTGATTCCGGCCGGAGCGACATACCCCACCGGGAGGCCGGCGTGGTTAGAGCGGAGCGTCGACAGGACGGCTTCGAGTGTGTGCTGAGAATTCCGGAACCGCGCTTCGGCTGTGAGCGCCGGATACTCGCTTACTCCCGTAGCCAACAGTTCGTTGCCGTGGATCAGCGTCTCGGATTCACCCAACAGGCTCGGGGTGACCGTCCCGCGCGAGCCGGCCCACAGTGCCAGCTCGTACCGCGCATGCGGAATTCCGAGCAAATCGGCAATCTCGCAGGCAACTCGTTCTGACCAGTCTTCTCCGCTCCCCGGGCGAGCGAGCTTGAAAAGGGAACGGCCGAGCGTCGGATCGACGTACCAGAATTTTTGCTTCGTCCCCATCCATTCCGCGGATTCCGCGGCATCATCAGGAACGACGATCACCGGAAAAGGCATGCGTTCGTCACTCCGCCATCGCCAGCAGCTCGGCGGTGTGCACGGCCTTGCGCCCGCCGCAGAAGTCCGCGATCTGGTGGCGGCAGCTGAAGCCGGTGGCCACCACCAGGTCGTCGGCCCCCGCCTGGCGCACGGCGGGGAAGAGGACGCGCTCGCCGCACGCCTGGCTCACCTCGTAGTGCCCCTTCTCGTAGCCGAACGACCCCGCCATCCCGCAGCACCCGCTGTCGAGCACGGTATAGTCCAGCCCCTCCACCCGTGACAGCACTTCGGTGGTCGGGCCCATCCCCACCAGCGCCTTCTGGTGGCAGTGGCCGTGCACCACGGCCTTCCGCTCCAGCCGGCCGGGGCTCCAGTCGGGGAGCGATGCCAGGAACTCCTCGAAGGTCACCGCCGCGGCGGCGAGCTTCTTCGCCCGGCCGTCGCGCACCAGGTCGGGGAGCTCGTCGCGGAGCGTCAGGATGCAGCTGGGCTCCACCCCCACGATCCACGCGCCGCGCTCCACGTCCGGCAGCAGCGTCTCCAGCAGCTCCGTCTGCCGCTCGCGAGCGTGGTCGAGCAGCCCCTTGCTGATCGCGGCGCGGCCGCAGCACACCTGCTGCTTCGGCAGCCGCACCTCGTACCCCGCGTCCGTCAGCACCTTCGCGGCCGCGTGCAGCGGGCCGGGCTCGAAGAAGTTGTGGAAGGTGTCGTCGAACAGGATCACCGTGGCCTTGCCGCCCACCACGGAGCGCTTGCGGCGCGAGAAGGCGCGGCGGAAGGGCTCCTTCGACAGCGCCGGCATCTGGCGGCGCGGGTCCATCCCGGCGGCGGCCTGCATCACGCGCCCCATCACCCGCTGCCCCAGGTTGGCGGCGCGCGGCGCGAGGCTCCCCATCTTCGCCAGGTCGTGCACGCGGCCGAAGAAGAGCGCCTTGCGGTCGACCCCGTGCGCGCGGTGGTGCTGGGCCAGGAACTCGGCCTTGTAGCGCGCCATGTCCACCCCCACGGGGCACTCCGTCTTGCACGCCTTGCAGGCGAGACAGAGGTCGAGCGCCTCGAGCACCTCGTGGCTCTTCATCCCTGGCAGCGAGCCGCGCATCGCCTCGCGCAGCGAGTTGGCGCGGCCGCGGGTGCTGTGCATCTCCTCCTGCGTCACCATGTAGCTGGGGCACATCGTCCCCGCGTCCAGCTTCCGGCAGACGGCCATCCCGTTGCACTTCTCCACCGCCACGTCCCACCCGCCCTCTTCGTAGTGGAAGAAGGTGTCGGGCGGGGTGACGGCGTAGTCCGGGCCGAAGCGGAGGTTGTCGCTCATCCGCTGGTAGGGCGGGGTGATCTTGCCGCCGGGGTTCATCCGCCCCTCGGGGTCGAACACCGCCTTCACCTGCCGGTGCAGCTCGATCAGCTCCGGGCCGAACATCTTGGGCAGGAACTCGCTGCGGGCCAGCCCGTCGCCGTGCTCGCCGCTCAGCGACCCGCCGAACTCCACCACCAGGTCGGCGATGTCGTGGGCGATGCGCTGCATCCGGTCGCGGTCTTCGCCCTTCTTCAGGTTCAGGTCCACGCGGATGTGCAGGCATCCCTGGCCCGCGTGGCCGAAGAACCCCGTCGTCGTCCCGTGGCGCTGCACGATCTCTTCGAAGCGCCGGGTGTACGCGCCCAGCTTCTCGGGCGGGCACCCGGTGTCTTCCACGAACTCCTGCGGCTTGATGTCCTTGGACGGGGTCGTCAGATACAGCAGCCCCGTGGCCGCCTGCCGCAGCGACCAGGCGGCCGTCTGCTCGCGCTCGGTGAGGTAGGCGGCGGCCGCGGGGTTCCCCGGCAGCCGCGGCGCCCGCGCGGCGAAGTCCTCGGCCAGCCCGCGCACCTCCTCGGGCGAATCGCCCGAGAACTCGCAGAAGAGCACACCCAGCGCGTCGGGTGAGGCCATTGCCGCGGTGGGGCGGAAGGAGAAGATCTCGCGCGCTCCCTGCAGGACGCGTGAATCGACGATCTCCAGCGCCGTCAGCCCCGCCTCGGGAAGGATGGAAGGCACCGCGTCGAACGAGGTGAAGCGCTCGCGGAAGGAGAGGAGGACCAGCGACCGCGCTGGCGGGATCGGCACCAGCCCCACCTCGGCTTCGACGACCGTCGCAAGCGTTCCCTCGGACCCCACGATCAGCCGCGCCAGGTTCAGCTCCTCGTCCTCCAGCATCGCGTCGAAGTTGTAGCCGCTCACCCGGCGCGGGATCTTCGGATACCGGTCCACGATCGATGCCCGGTGCGGCTCCAGCAGCGCCATCACCGCGCGCGCCAGCTCGCCCTCCGCCCCCGGCGCGCCGGCCAGGGCGCTGCGGCGCATGGCGGAGAAGTGCGCGCAGCGTCCGTCCGACAGCACGCAGTCGAGCGAGTGGACGTGGTCGCCCGTCTTCCCGTACACCAGGGAGCGGGCGCCGCACGAATTGTTGCCGATCATCCCGCCCAGCGCGCACTGGCGGATGGTGGCCGGGTCTGGCCCGAACTGCAGCCCGTACGGCGACAGCGCGCGGTTCAGCCGGTCGAGCCGCAGGCCCGGCTGCACGCGGGCGCGGCGCGCGTCGGGGTCGATGGAGAGGACCCGATTCATCCGCTTGGTGAAGTCGAGCACCAGGGCGGCGCCCACCGTCTGCCCGGCCAGCGCCGTCCCCCCGCCGCGGGGGAGGACGGGAACGCCGTGCTCCGCCGCCAGCGTCACCGCCGCCACCACGTCGTCCGCGTCTTCGGGGACCACGACCCCCACGGGGAGGAACTGGTAGAGCGAGGCGTCGGTACTGTAGAGGAGCCGCGAATGCGCGTCGAAGCGCACTTCGCCGCGCACCTTCTGGCGAAGGGCGCGCTCCAGGCGGTCGGCGCGGGGGTCGGTCTGGACGACGGGAAGCATGCGGCAATGGCGCGAGGGAAGCGCCGCCGCGAAAGTTCGTGCGTTCCGCGGGCGGTGCGGCTACATTCGGAATCAGCGGCCCGGTGGCGCCACCGGGGTGACGGCGGCGACCAGGGATGCGTCAACATACGGGTGCCCCGCCGGGGGGCAATTCCCGCGCCCCCCGCGGGCGCAAACGTGGGAACCTGGCCGCGGCGCGGCTGTATCATCCCGGGCAGGGCCGCGATTTCCGCAGTCCGTCCCCAAGTCGTTCCATCCAAAGGAGATCCACGCCCATGCACGTCTACATCCGCGAAGAGCCGGTCGAGCTCGTGATGCGCGAGGTGGACGCCGAGGGACTGGTGCCCGGCGACAACGAGCTGGTGCCGATGGCGTTCTTCGTCGACGGCAACCAGCGGCCGTCGTTCCGCGCCATGCTGCCCATGGACACCCTGACCCTGCTGCGCCAGACGCTGCGCGAGCCGGTGCAGCTCGGCCTTCTCGCCGAGGAGCCCGACGACCCGGCGGCCGAGGTGAAGGCGATGGTGGGGATCTCCATCCCCGTGCACTCGCTTCCCGACGGGATGGTGCCCGAGGAGATGGAGGAAGAGGACGACGATTCGGAGCCGTGGAAGACGAGCGCCAACTACGACGGCTGGCGCGGCGGCGGCGACGACGAAGACGAGGGCGACGACCGCACCGTGCTGCTGGCCTTCGCGCCGCTGGTGCGCATCAGCCGCCGCCGCCCCGACGACTTCGGCGAAGAGCTGGTGGACCTGCTCGAGAGCGCCATCAGCGGCGCCACCGTCCCCTCGCTCGAGGCGCGGGTGAACAAGATGCTGGGGCTGTGACGCCGCGGTAGATCGCGCGTCCGCTGGCACGAAGCGCCCCCCGGAATCTCCGGCGGGGCGCTTTGTCTTTTGGGAATCACACGGAGGGAACGGGGGGAACGGAGGAACTGCGATGGCGATCTCCGTTTCCTCCGTTCCCTCCGTGTGATCCCCCGCCGTTGCCGTTCGAGCCCCGCTAGACGGCGCCCAACCCCGTGCTGGCGCGCACGTTCAGCTCGCTGTAGAGCTCCGGGTCCTGCTGCTTCCCGGTCATCAGCGAGCCCACGATGGCCGCAAGGAAGCCGAGCGGCACCGAGACGATCGCCGGGTTGTCGAGCGGGAAGAGCGGGTCGGCCTGGATCAGGTGGCGCGTGGCCGCGGTCGGCGCGTCGATCCCCATCACCGCCGGGCTCAGCACGATCAGGATCACCGACGCCAGCAGCCCCACCACCATCCCCGTCACCATCCCCTGCGTGGTGAAGCGCCGCCAGTACAGCGTGAGCAAAATGGCCGGCACGTTGGCGCTGGCCGCCACCGCGAAGGCCAGGCCGACGAGGAACGCCACGTTCAGCGTCCTGAGCGAGATCGCAAGGACGATGGAGAGGAGGCCGATCACCGTGGCGGCGATGCGCGCCACCATCACCTGCTCGCGCTCGGAGTGGTTCTTCCCGCGCTTCACCACGCTGAACCAGATGTCGTGCGCGAACGCCGACGAGCTGGCGATGGTGAGCCCCGCCACGACGGCCAGGATGGTGGCGAAGGCGATGGCCGCCACGAAGGAGAGGAACACCTCGCCGCCCAGCTTCTCGGCCAGCAGCGGCGCGGCCAGGTTCTGGTTGGGCACCAGCACCCCGTCCTTCATCACCCCGATGTTCTTCTTCCCCACCAGCGTGGCCGCGCCGAAGCCCAGGAAGGTGGTCATGATGTAGAACGACCCGATCAGGATCATCGCCCAGACCACCGACGTCCTCGCCGCCTTCGCATCCTTCACCGTGTAGAAGCGCACCAGGATGTGCGGCAGCCCCGCCGTGCCGAAGATCAGCGCCACCCCCAGCGACATCAGGCTCAGAGCGCCCCACGGGCCGTGGTAGTACAGCCCCGGCTGGGTGAAGTCGCGCGTCACCGGCGCCGCGCCGCCGGGGCAGGCGCCGTCCTTCAGCGTCCCCGTCTCGCAGTAGCTCCCCGTGACCTTGGCCACCTCGGCGAAGAACTCGGTGAACGAGAAGCCGAACTG
Organism: Longimicrobium sp.; assembly: GCA_036399995.1. GTDB lineage: Bacteria > Gemmatimonadota > Gemmatimonadetes > Longimicrobiales > Longimicrobiaceae > Longimicrobium. The sequence continues at coordinate 6,870 of DASWMA010000079.1, forward strand.
CGCCATCACCAGGATCGACAACAGGATGGTGCCGCTCATCAGCAGCACGGCCTTCACGATCTGCACCCAGGTGGTGGCCAGCATCCCCCCGAAGATCACGTACACCAGCATCAGCAGCCCCACCATGATGATGGCGGTGGTGAAGCCGATCTGCGGGATCAGCAGCGACACGATCGAGCCCGCGCCCACCATCTGCGCGATCATGTAGAACAGGCTCACCGTGAGCGTGGAGATCGCCGCGACCGTGCGCACCGACGGCTGCCGGAAGCGCATGGCCAGCACGTCGGCCATGGTGTAGCGCCCCGTGTTGCGCAGCGGCTCGGCGACGAGGAGCAGCACGGTCAGGTAGGCGACCAGCCAGCCCACGGAGTACATGAAGCCGTCGTAGCCGTAGAAGGCGATCAGCCCGGCGATCCCCAGGAAGGAGGCAGCCGACATGTAGTCGCCCGCCACCGCCCACCCGTTCTGGAAGCCGGTGATGCTGCGCCCGGCGCTGTAGAACTCCGACGTCGTCTTGGTCTTCCGCGCCGCCCACCCGGTGATCCCCAGGGTGACGACGATGAAGCCCAGGAACATCAGCAGGGCGACGTTCACGTGACCCTCCCCGCGTGCCGCTGCACGATCCCGTGTTCGATGGCGTCGAAGCGCCGCGCGCGGCGCACGTACATCCACATCACCACCCACGCCATCACGAACTGCGACAGCGCGAACAGGTACGCCAGGTTGATCTCGCCCACCACGTCGCGGCTCATCACCCCGGGGAAGTACCCCACCAGGATCGGCAGCGCGAAGTAGTAGACGATGAAGAAGAGCGTGGCCGGGATGATGAAACGGCGCCGGGTGGCCACCAGGTCCCGGAACTCGGGCTCGGCCTCCACCACGCTCCAGGCGGACTGCGCCGGCGGCGGGTCAGGGCGGTGTGCGTGAGGCGGCGGCGTGGGATCGGGCATGGCGTGCTCCGGTCTTGGCGGTGTGCGCTGGGAGCGTACGGATGGAAGCACCGGAGGGAAGCGTACCCTCGGCGCGGTCGCAGAGGCAAGCAATGTTGAGGCCGGTTCCGCTGATTATCCTTCAACGCTGTTCTCGTACGGACAGAGTCAGCGCACGCGGATCTCGGTCGAGCCGGCAACGACAGGGGGAAGTAATAAGCCCCCTGGTGCGCGTTCGCCGAGGCGAAGAGGCGTGGGGGCTATGATCAGCTGACAGCCTATACGGTCCCCTGGTCCTGGTCAAGCTGCGCAGCCCGGCCGGGTGATCCCGAGTGGAGGGCGGCACCGCTGAATGGGTCACACGGAGCAACGGAGGGAACGGAGAACTGCGTGCGGACCTCCAGATTGCGCCATCCTCCAGGTGATCGTTCTGGGCAGAGAAATGGATACGGAGAAAATCCAGAACGATAGTCATCCTTTAGCCGACATCTGATGAAACCAGGGCCTTGCGCTTGCTCCGGGGTTGCCTCAGCTTTCAAGGCATCCATCCGCTAGGGAGGAGAAGGGTCTCCACGCCTGGACCTCTGAACACCCGGTGCGGAGGTGGACGCCCCTTTGCGTCGGAACATACGAGGTGATTCCGTCTTTCGGCCACGCTGGGAGGTGAGCGCGTGGCGAGGGGGGGAGTCATCGGTGACCGGCGGCTTCCCCCAGTGACCAACCGCGCGCAGCTGTGCCGTTTCATGCCGTGAGTAGTCGTGTGGAGGCTCGTGCGAGTGGCACGGTTTCGTTTCGTCTGCTGACCGCGGCAGTAGGCCCGCGGTCGTTTTTCACCCGCCCAACGGAGATCGAAAGATGCACAAGCTGAAGCTGGACGTCGGCGCGCTGAAGGTCGAGGAGTTCGCCACCGAGGGGATCAAAGCGGAAAAGCTCGGCACCGTGCGCGGCCACGGCTCGGTGTACTCGAACTGTGCCGCGGAGTGCGAGAGCAGAACCGACAACGACTGCTTCTGTGAGATCAGGACCGACGTGGAGCAGTTCACCTGTTACGGCGGCTGCATGTGAGGCGCGAGCAGCCCGTGCTGACCCCTGGTCGTTCACGGGGAATGTGATCGGGACGAAGGCAGCCCGGCGGGGAGAGATCTCCCGGCCGGGCTGCTTCGTCATCCCACGCTGGATGTCGGTGACGCCTACTTCACGATCGCGTCCACCGAGCCCGACGTGACCGGGTGGTAGCCGGGGCGAGCCTTCGCGTAGATGCGGCGGGCGTGACCCTGTCCCCACGCGCCCTGCTCCATCAGCGCGGCGAAGAGCGGGCGCACGAACTTGCGGCGGCCCTGGCTGGTGAGGAACTGCTCCAGCGCGGGGAGCGCGGGCTCGTAGCGGTTGCGCACCGCCATCATCAGCCACGCGAACAGGATCTCGCTGTTCCCCTGCCGCGACAGGTTGAAGGCGCCGTCGAGGTCGCCGAGCTGCGCGGCGGTCAGCGTCTGCGGCAGCGCGCCCAGGAAGTGCTGCCACTCCTGCGTGGTCCACCCACTCGTCGCCAGCTGCGCCGCGGCCGTGCCGCCGGTGAAGCGGCGCGCCTGCTCTTCCACCCGCCCGAAGGCGCCGGACTGGCGGACCACGGCGTTCTGCGGGATCCCCGTGTTGTACACCCACTCGTCCAGCCGCAGCCGCGCCTCGAGCGCGGCGTCGCCGCGGATCAGGTTGGCGCGCAGGTCCTGCATGAACGCGGTGGTGGTCATCGGCTTGAAGGCGTGCCGGTCGAAGTACGAGCGCAGGTAGGCGTCCCACCGCTGGCGGCCCACCGCCTCTTCCAGCGTGCGCAGGAAGGTGGCGCCCTTCTCGTAGGCGATCTGCGTCATCCCCGCGTCGGGGTCGCGCCCGGCCAGGTCGATGTGCAGCCGCGTGTCAGGATGGTTGGATCCGCCAAGGTTCGTCACCTCGCCCTGCAGCTCCTGCCACCCCAGGTTGGCCAGCATGGCGGCGCGCTCGGGGCCGTACAGCGCCTCCATCACGCGGTTCTCGAAGTAGGTGGTGAACCCCTCGTTCAGCCAGAAGTCGCTCCAGGTGGCGTTGGTCACCAGGTTCCCGCTCCACGAGTGCGCCAGCTCGTGCGCGATCAGCGACACCAGCGAGCGGTCGCCAGCCAGGATGGTGGGGGTGGCGAAGGTGAGCCGCGGGTTCTCCATCCCCCCGAAGGGGAACGAGGGCGGCAGCACCAGCACGTCGTAGCGCCCCCAGCGGTAGGGGCCGTACAGCGCCTCGGCGGCGTCCACGAACTTCTCCAGCTCGGCCAGCTCGTTGGCCGAGCGCTCGAGCATCGACGGCTCGGTGTAGACGCCGGTGCGCGGCCCCAGAGGGCGGAAGGCGATGTCGCCCACCGCCAGCGCGATCAGGTACGGCGGCACCGGCGTGGCCAGGCGGAAGCGGAAGGCGCGGCGCCCACCCTCGGCCGGCTCGCCGTTGGGCGTGAGCATCTCGGCGCTCATCACCGCCTTCAGCTCGGGCGGCACGGTGATGCGGGCGGCGTAGGTCTGCCGGATCCCCGGCGAGTCCTGCGTAGGGATCCAGGTGCGGGTGAGGATCGCCTGCCCCTGCGAGAAGAGGTACGGCTGGCGCTTCCCCGCCGTCTGCTCGGGGGTGAGCCACTGCAGCGCGGCGGCGTTGGGGCTGGTGCCGTAGACGATCGCCACCTTCCGCGTGCCCTGCGGCAGCTGGATGGTGAGCGCGCGCCCCAGGATCGAGTCCGTCTGCCCCATCGACCACTGCAGCGTGCGCCCGGCGCCGTCGGTCACCTCGCGGATGGCCAGGTCCCGGGTGTCGAGCACCAGCTCGCGGGCGCCCGGGGCGGTCTCCACGTCGAGCGTGGCCGTGCCCGTCAGCATCTTCGCGCCGAAGTCGGCGTGAAGGTCCAGCTCCACGTGCGTCACGCGCGCCTCGCTGGGCCGCGCGAAGGAGTGGATGTCGCGGACGGTCTGCGCGCCGGCGGCGGGCGCCTGCGCGGCGGGCGCGGCCGAGCCGGCGGAGGCGGGCCGCGGCTCCGTGGCCGGCGCGGGCGCGGCGGCGGGGGCACAGGCGCCCAGCACGCCCGCGCAGGCCAGCGCGGCGAAGTGGATTCGGGAATGCATGCGGCTGCTTCGTCCTCTCATCGAGTGCGAACCGGGGTGTCGGTGTCATTGGAAATCGCTTGCGTGTGCAGCAGATACCATGCGAGCGGCGCGGGAGTTCATCTCCGCTCGCGTTTTTCTCCCTTCCGGTGTGGATCGACAGGGCGGAGCACCTGGACGACCGGCGCTCGCCCGTACCCGAAACGACAAAACTGTTGACGTCGCCCGCCACCTCTTTAGCTTGTAGATCCACCCCTCGTGCAGGGGTGCTCTCCGGACGGTTCCCACGGCAGGTCTTCGGCTGGTTCTCCGCGCTCTTTCCTTCGCCGGCACTCCCGAAACGCCGGCTGCACCCGCGCAGGTCATCATGCACCTCACTCCCCCTGAACGCCGGTTCGTGGCGCTGCTCCGCATCGTCGCGGGGCTGCTGCTGTACGGAACCGCGGCGGTCCTGATCGCGTCGCTCTTCGTTCCCTCGCTGCGCGCGGTGCTGCGCACCCCGCCGTGGGTGATCGGCGCGGTGGCGCCCACGGTGCTTTTCGCCACGCTCTGCACCTATGCCGCGGGCGACCCGCGGCGGCGCGGAATCCTGGCGGGGATGTACGCCGCGGGCCAGCTGGTGGTCCCGCTCGCCAAAGGGTTCTTCCTGTGGCGCGGCGTGGCCGTCGCGTCGGAGCTCCTGATCGGGTCGATGGCACTCGAGGCGATCGCCTCCATCCTGGTGCTGGCGTTCTGGGCCGCCGCGGCGCGCTCGCGCCCCGCGCGGGCTCCGGCGCCGATCCTGACGACGGAAGCGGGGATGGTGCCCTGGCTGCTGGCGCCGGTCGCGCTGGCCTCCGCCGGCGTCGCCGTGGTCGCCGTGCTGGGCCCGGTGACGCCCGCGCTGCGCGTGCTGGCGGCGGAGCCCTCGCTCTCGGCGCGGGTGGCGGGCGGGGCGGCCGCGCTGGCGGTGCTGGCCGCGTACGTGGCGGCCGGGCTGCGCACCCGCATGCCGCTGGTGAGCCTGGTGAACGTGACGCTGGCGGCGTTCGGCGTTTCCGCCGCGGCGGTGGCGCTGACGGGGTCGGCGGGGGTGGTGCCGGTGCTGGGACGCGGCATCGCCGTGGCGACGCTGATGTGGGCGGCCGCGGGCGCGGCGCTGGCCGCGGCGGGGGCGCTGTGGGCGGCCAAGGAGCGCGCCTACCAGCTGTCGCTGAAGCCGGTGTTCCTGGGCAGCACCGGCTACCGCGCGCTGGCCGGGCTGGCCGAGGTGCTCACTCCGGATGATCCGCGCGTGGTGCCGTCGGGCGAGGTGGCGCGGAACGTGGACGGGTACCTGGTGAAGATCCGCGCCGTGCGGCGCTTCCTGTATCCCTGGGTGCTGCGCGGGGTGCAGTGGCACCCGGTGCTCTACACCAAGGCGCCGCTCTCGGAGCTCGACGCCGGGCAGCGGCTGGCGCACCTGCGCACCCACTTCGAGGTGGAGCCCGTGCGCGGCGTGGTGCCGCGCATCTGGGACCGCGTCCTCCAGCTCCTCTTCCTCCCCATCAAGGGCGCGGCGCGGGCGCTGGCCAGGGTGGCGCAGCTGGGCACCGAGCAGCTGATCCGCGTGGCCAAGCAGCTGGTGTACGTGGGCTATTACAGCGACGCGCGGACCTATCCCACCATCGGCTACCAGCCGTTCGAGCAGCGCCCGCGGGCGGTCCGGCTCAAGGAGCGCGGGCTGGTGCCGTCGCCGGCGGCGCACCCGCTGAAGGTGAACGTGCCGGTGGACCTGGCGGGCGACCGGCCCACGGTGAACGAGGCCGACGTGTGCATCGTGGGCACCGGCGCGGGGGGCGCGGTGCTGGCCCACCAGCTGGCGCAGCAGGGAAAGAGCGTGGTGATGCTGGAGAAGGGGCAGTACGTGGAGCCGCGCGCCTTCAACAGCAACGAAGTGGAGATGATCGGGAAGCTGTACAACGACGGGGTATTCCAGCAGACGGAGGACTTCCGCTTCACCGTGCTGCAGGGAAGCTGCGTGGGCGGCACCACGGTGGTGAACAACGCCGTCAGCTTCCGCACCCCCGAGCCGGTGCTCGACCGGTGGAACCGCGAGTTCGCCGCCGGCATCCACGCCGGCCGCTACGAAGCGGGGACCGACGCGGTGATGGAGCTGCTGCGCATCCGCCCGCAGGTCCCCGATGCGCCGTGGGGGCCCAACCAGCAGGTGAACCCTTCGTTCCAGAAGTACCTGGACGGGGTCGCCGCGCTGGGCCTTTCGCCCGAGCAGCTCCGCGTGGGGCCGGTGGCCGCCAACGTGTGCAACTGCATCGGCTGCGGCTACTGCAACATCGGTTGCCGCTACGGGGCCAAGCTGTCGATGCTCGACACCCTCCTCCCGGCGTCGCAGCGCACGCGCTACGGGCAGGATGCGGTACGCATCTACGCCGAGGCGGCGGTGCGGCGCATCCACACCGCCAACGGCGGCCCCACCAGCCGCGCCACGCAGGTGGAGGCGATCCTCCCCGACGGGCGCACGCTGATGGTGAAGGCGGGGAAGGTGGTGCTCTCGGCGGGGACGATCCACAGCAGCTACCTGCTGCGGAAGAGCGGGATCGGGAAGAAGCTGCCGGTGGGGAAGGGGGTGTCGTTCAACATGGGCGCCCCGCTCACCGCCGAGTTCGACGGCGAGCTGAACGCCTTCGACGGGCTGCAGATCTCGCACTTCGGCGTGCCCGACCCGTCGCGCGGGTGGGTGTTCGAAACGTGGTACAACCCCCCCGTGTCGCAGGCCATCAACATGCCGGGGTGGTTCAGCGTGCACTCCGACAACATGCGCGCCTACAACCGGCTGATGGCGGTGGGCGTGCTGGTGGGCACCGACCGCAACGGCTCCATCGGCAGCGCGGTGACCGGCGGGCCGGCGGTGCACTACGCGCCCACGGCCCGCGACATGGCCAAGCTGGCCGACGGGCTGGCGCAGCTGGGCGAGATCCTGCTGGCCGCGCCGGGGGTGCGGCGGGTGATGCTGAACACCTGGAAGTACCACGAGTTCGCGAAGGGCGGCGAGGGCGAGCTGCGCAAGGTGCTGGCGGACGTGGTCAAACATCCGGGCCAGCTCACGCTGGGCACCGGCCATCCGCAGGGCGGCAACGCCATCAGCGCCGACCCCGCGAAGGGCGTGGTGGGCCCCGACTTCCGCGTGCACGGCTACGAGAACCTGTACGTGTGCGACGCCAGCGTGATCCCCAGCAGCCTGACGGTGAACCCGCAGCTGACGGTGATGTCGCTGGCCCACTACGCCGCGCCGGCCGTCGCCGGCGTGGCCCCCTGAGCCCGGAGGGATGCCGATGGTCACCATCACGCCGGGGCGGATCGCCGCCGTGCTGCTGGTCTACGCCGGGCTGTTCACGCTGATCCGCGCGCTCAAGCCGTCGATCCGCCCCGACGAGCGCGACCATGCGCTGCTGATCGGCGGAAGCTGGGCGGTGGGGGTGTTCGTCGCCAACTACCTGCTGTACCGGGCGGGGGTGATGAGCTTCCTCCCGTGGGTGAACAACTTCCTGCACACCTTCGTGTGGATCGGCGGGTGCCTCACCTTCCTGTACCTGGGCGCGCGGCACCGGCCGATGTGGGAGCAGTTCGTGATGTTCGCCACGCTCAGCCTGGTGGTGAAGCTGGCCGAGCGGATGCTGTTCGGCACCTGGGAGCTGGAGCACTTCTTCCACCTGTTCCAGGGCAACGTGGCGTACGTGCTGGGCTGGTCGCTGGCCGACGGTCTCTATCCCCCCATCACCTATTACGGCCTGAAGCTGCTGGGGCGCCGGCTGCCCGCGCCGCAGGCCGCGTGAGAACCATCATGAACGCGAGCGACACCACCCCTATCCGCCGCACCATCGTGTCGGCGCTCCTGCTCGGCTTCGCCGTGTGGGACCTGGTGCTCTTCGGCCTGGCGGTCCTCTTCCCCGACCAGTGGTTCCTGCGCATCCACGGCGTGCCGCGGGTGGACCCGCAGGCGCTGCTGGCGCGCACGGGGCTGGTGTGGCTGGCCTTCGCCGCTTTCCACGCGGTGGCGTTCTTCCGCTGGAAGCGAGGGCCGCACTGGCTGGTGATCGTGGGGGGGATGCGGCTGGCCGAGCTGTTCGCCGACCTGGGGTACCTGATGCTGGCGCAGGACGTGACCCCGGCCGGGCGGATGGCGCTGGCGCTGGCCGCCCCCAGCAACGTGCTGTTCGCGGTGTTCTTCATCCAGACGTACCTCGAGATCGCGCTCAACGGCGACCACAGGCGCACCACGGCCGAGGCGCGCGTGGCCGAGCTGGAGCTGCAGCTGGCCGAGGCCACGCAGGTGAAGAAGCCCGACTGCCCTCCTACGCTGCCGGTGATGAGGATCGTGGGTGAGCCGGCCGGCGTGGGCGCGGGCCCCGGCGGCAGCTGAACGGCTGGATTTTCGGGGGATGACGAAGCGGCGCGCCGGACGGTCTCCGGCGCGCCGCTGGTTTTCAACCGATAGAGGTCACACGGAGCAACGGAGGAAACGGAGAACTTTAGCGCAGTTCCTCCGTTTCCTCCGTTGCTCCGTGTGACCATCAGCGGTCCTGGATGAACTCGCGAAACTCGAACATCACGCCGGATGCCGGCGCAGTCCCTAACCCCGTACCTACAACCGCGGATCCACCGGCTCCGACTCGAGCGCGAGCACGCCGAACACGCACTCGTGCACGCGGCGCAGCGGCTCGCCGGCCACGAAGCGCTCCAAGCCCTCGATGCCCAGCGCGAACTCGCGCAGCGCCAGCGACCGCTTGCCGCCCAGGCCGCGCTTGCGCAGGCGCTGCAGGTTGGCCGGCTCGGTGTATTCCGGGCCGTAGATGATGCGCAGGTACTCGGGGCCGCGGCACTTGACCGCCGGCTGCGCCAGCCGGTGCTTCCCCTGCGCGATGAAGCTCAGCGGCTTCACCACCATCCCCTCGCCCCCGCGCGCCGTCATCGCCTCCCACCACGCGGCCGCCTCCGCCTCGGCAGCGGCGTCGGCCAGGTCGACTACGCGGTAGTCCGTCGGGTACAGCAGCCGTCCGCCCGCCGCGGCGCGGATGCGGGCGATGGTCTCGAGGTGCCACAGGTGGTCGCGGTTCACGTGCACCGCGCCCTCGGTGGCGAGGACGTGGAACGGCGCCAGGCGCAGGTCGTCGATCCCCTCCACCGGCCAGCAGTAGCGGCGGTACGCGTCGCCGTACGCCTCCACCAGCCGTTGCCGCGCGGCGTAGCGCTCCAGCAGCTCATCCACCGGCGATCCGCGCTGTGCCGCCTGCCGCAGCGCGTCCACGGCCGGGCCCAGCGCGCCACGCGCGGCGGCGCCCACGGCGGCGTACTGGTCGCGGATCAGCTCCTGCGCCTTGGCCGACCAGGGCATCAGCTCGCAGTCCAGCACCATCCACTCCGTGGCCAGCTCCTCCCACAGCCCCGCGGCGCCGATCGCGTCGCGCACCACGCCGAGCGCCTCCGCCTCGAGCGCGGCGTCGTTGAAGAAGCCGCGGCCGGTGCGGGTGTACACCACGCCGTCGCCCCCCTCCACGCCGAAGCGCCGGCGCGCCGCCTCAGCGTTACGGCAGACGACCATCACCGCGCGCGAGCCCATGTGCTTCTCCTGGCACACCACCGTCTCCACCCCCTCGCCGCGGTAGTAGGCGAAGGCCTCGGCGGGGTGCTCCAGCAGGCCGGGGAGCGCGCTGGTCTCGCTGGGCGACATGGTGGGCGGCAGGTACACCAGCCAGCGCGGGTCCGCGGCGAAGCGGCTCATCACCTCCAGCGCCGCGGCCGCGTTCTCTTCGCGGATGGTGACGGTGCGCGCGAGCCGCGTCTCCACGATCCGCTTCCCCGTCACGTCCGCCAGGTCCAGCGCCGTGTCCACCACGGACGCGTCGACATCCACCCCGTGCCGCGGGAGGAATGGGCGTGCCGACTCGGCGTAGGCGCGCAGGGCCGGCACCTGCACCAGCTCGCGCTCGGGCCAGCGCAGCGCCGTGAGCGCCCCGCCGAACACGCAGCCGGTGTCGACGTTGAGGGTGTTGTTCACCCAGCTCGCCCGGCCGACGGGGGTGTGGCCGTAGACCACGGATGCCCTGCCGCGGTACTCCGCCGCCCAGTCGAGCCGCACCGGCAGCCCCAGCTCGTCGGCCTCGCCCGTGGTGTCGCCGTACAGCGCGAACTCGCGCACCTGCCCTGACGAGCGGCCGTGGAACGCCTCCTTGAGCCCCGCGTGCGCCACGACCAGGCGGCCGCCGTCGAACACGTAGTGGCTCACCAGCCCGTCCAGGAAGTCGGCCACCTGCGCGCGGAATTCGGGCGTCTCGCCGGCCAGGTCTTCCAGCGACGTCTCCAGGCCGTGGCGCACCTGCACGTTCCGGCCGCGCAGCGCCTTCACCAGCTTCACGTCGTGGTTGCCGGGCACGGCCAGCGCGCTCCCCGCCTCCACCATCGCCATCACCGTCTTCAGCACGTGCACCACGCGCGGCCCGCGGTCCACCAGGTCGCCCACGAACACGGCGCGGCGCCCCTCCGGGTGCCGGCGCACGCCGTCGACGGACGCGTAGCCCAGCGCGTCGAGGAGCGCGTCGAGCTCGTCGCCGCAGCCGTGCACGTCGCCGATCACGTCGAAGGGGCCGGCGTCGGCCCGGCGGTCGCACCACAGCGGCTCGCGGACGATGGTGGCGGTCTCGACCTCTTCCACCGAGCGGAGGACGTGGACGTAGCGGAAGCCCTCGCGCCGCAGCTCGCGGATCCCGCGGCGGAGCTGCGCGTGCTGCTGCGGGATCACGTGCGGCGGCACCTGCCGGTCGGCGCGGGCGCGGTTGCGCTCGGCGCACACGCGCTCGGGCACGTCCAGCACGATGGCCACGGCCAGGACGTTCTGCTCCTTCGCCGCCCGCACCACCTGTTTGCGCGCCTCGGGCTGCACGTTGGTGGCGTCGATCACGGTGAGCCGCCCGCGCGCCAGCCGCCGCCCCGCCACGAAGTAGAGCGCGTCGAAGGCGTCCGTCGTCGCGGTCTGGTCGGTCTCGTCGTCGCTCACCAGCGCGCGGAAGCCGTCGCTCGACAGCACCTCGGTGGACAGGAAGTGCCGGCGGGCGAAGGTGCTCTTCCCGCATCCGCTGACGCCGACCAGCGCCACCATCGACAGGTCGGGGATGCGGAGGACCGGCGGCTGCTCGCGCACCGCCGGGGTCGCTTCGGCGCGGGGCTCCGTGGCCCGCGCGGTGTTTTCCGTCATCAGGTGATTTCCCGGTGATGTTGCTTCCCGACATTGTTTCCGGCGCCCGTCCCGATCCGGCGCCGCTCGTCATCCCTCCGACCCATCGACCGGAGCACCGCCATGAGGCCCTGGCGCCGCAACCTGATCCTGGGGATCGCCGACCACCCCGTGCGCGCGGTCCTCTACTGCGTGGGCATCTTCGCCTGCGGCGGGCTGTTCTTCGCCGTGATGATGTCCGTCGGTACCGACTTCAGCGGCGGCGTGAACCTCCCCGCTGGCCGCGAGTGGCAGCAGCCGATCGCCGACGCGCTGGGGCCGGCCGGGTTCCTCTTCGCGCTCTCCATCGTGCTCTTCGGGGCGATGGGCCTGCTCTTCGCCCTCTGGCTGTACCTGTCGGCCTTCCTCTCCGCGCGAAAGCTCCGGGCGGAGGGTGACGCCGCGGCCGCGAACCCCGCCGCCGGCATTCCGGCGGGCGGCTAATCCATCGTCTCCCCCACGCGTTTTCCTTCACCTGGAGGTCCTTCCCATGCAGCCGTGGCGCCGCAAGTACATCCTGTTCCTGGCCGAGCACCCGTGGCGGCTGATGGCGATCACCGTGGGCATCTGCGTGACGATCGCGCTGTTCATCGGCCACGGCATCTGGACCGGCGACCCCACCCCCATCGTGCTGCCGCCGGAGCGCGCCTGGCAGCAGCCCGCCGTCGACGCGCTGGGCTCGGCGGGGTACGTGTACCTGATGTCGTCCATCGCCGGGGCCGCCTTCGGGCTGGCGATCTGGCTCAAGTTCTGGCTCACGGGGCGCCGGGCGGCCCGTGCCCTCCGCGCGTGGGAGGCGGACGCCGCGGCCCAGCCCAGGTACGGCTGAGCCGCTACGCCTCCACCGGCACCCCGGCCTCCATCCGCACGCGCAGCAGCAGGTCGTGCAGGGCGGCGCGGGCGGTGGGTGCGGGCGGGAGGGTGCTGGCCTCCGCCGCCTCGGCCAGCACGCGGCTGAGGCGCAGGTACTCGCCGCGGTGGAAGTCGACGTCGGCATCGTGCAGCGTGGCCTGCTCGGTGCCGCCGGTCTTCCGCGCGATCAGCTCGCCCACGTACGGCAGGCCGATCTCCGCGTTGCACTCCGGGAGCGAGGCGTTCACCCGGCCGGTGCGCATCAGGTGGATGCCGCTCAGCAGCACGCGGTACACGTACAGCAGCGGCTTCACGCGGCGCGGCTCCTCCTTTTCGAACAGCCGCCACTGGTTGGCCGCGAACCCCAGGTAGTGCCGCACGCAGCCGCGCGTGATGCACCCGCGCGCGATCTGTTTCAGTTCGGCGTGCCACGGCGTGGTGTGCACCACCAGCGGCGAGAAGAGCTGTTCCAGCACGTAGCCGTTGTCGCGCAGCAGCAGCGCGAAGAACTTGCGCGCGTCGTGGGTCACCAGGTCCACCTCGGCGCCGGCGCGCACGTGCGACAGCTTGACCGTGGCCTCGCCGTCGTCCAGCCCGGCCACCGCCGCCAGCGGCAGCACGTGCGCGCCGCGCAGGTCCCAGTCCGAGTCGGCCGAGGCGAAGCCGTACAGGTGCGCGCCGCTCACCGTGGCGAACAGCAGCGGATACGGGTGCTCCCGCACCTCGGCGAGAAGCCGCTCGTCGTTCATCAGGTCCATCATCGTTCCACCTCCATCGAACCCGTCGTTCGTCCTCAATCGTAAATCGATGTCAGCCGCGGACCCGGTTCACCGCCCGCATCCACCACGTATACCAGATCCTGAAAAAGAGTGGTTTCACACGGAGTCAACGGAGTTAACGGAGAACTTCATTTCCGTTGGCTCCGCTGACTCCGTTCACTCCGTGTGAAACAAGTGCAGTCTGGTTTTCAACCACGCACTCACGCACTTGCTGCACTCCGCCGCGCCCGCACCAGGTAATCGTTCGCCCAGGCGTAGTCCGGCCGGTCGGGGAGCGAGGTGGACTGGTACGCCGCGTCGAACTCGCGGTGCAGCGCCAGCCGCCAGGCGTTCACCTCCTCCCACGGCATCTCGGCGCGCTTGATGGTGAGCAGCGCGTCGCGGTGCTCGCCCACGTCCACCGGCACGTGCCCGTCGCGCAGCGTGGTGACGCCGGCCAGCAGCAGGCGGATCAGGTGCATGGCGTGCTTCCACTTCGGCGCGCCGGTGGTGCGGAAGTCCTGCTCCAGCCGCTTGAACTGGCTCATCACGTAGCCGTTGTACGTCTGGTAGACCACGCGGCTGAGGAAGCGGTGGCGCTCGCTCAGCAGCTCGCGGGCGACCGGGCCCGCGTGCTCCACCAGCGGCGTGTACAGGCACTCCAGGATGTTGGGGTTGGCCTTCAGCGCCAGCACCACGAACTTCTGCATCTCCCAGAACACCACCTCGGCGTCGCGGTCTTCCAGCTGCTCGGGCACGCCGTACAGCGACCAGTGCAGCTCGGCGGGCGGCAGGTAGATCCCCCGCACGTCCACGTCGGACCCCTGGTGCGACAGCCCGTACGCCCGCGAGCCCACGATGCAGCGGAAGACCACGTGCTCGTACAGGTCGTGCTCGCGCAGGATCTCGCCCGCGTCGCCCACCGCGCCCGACTGGTGTTGCTTGCGGATGCTGAGCTCGCTGCGACGCAGCGCCACCTCGCGCCCGTCCGGCAGCCGCACGCGGTAGGCGTGCGTGGCGTCGCTGGGCGAGGCGGTCACCACGCCCACGGCGCCGACGGGGGCGATGGGCACACCGGCCCCGGTGCTCACGCCGCGGCGCAGCACCACCTGCGTGCCGGTGGGGATGATCAGGTGCGCATTCGTCATCGGGCTACCTCCTCGTTCTTCACGTCTTCCACATCCCGGCGGGGAGCAGCTGCTGCAGCCGGGTGCGCTCGAGCGCGCTCAGGCCGGGCGCGGCGTTCCTCAGCGCCTCGTTCACCCGCGCGGTCTCTTCGGGCGTGGGGTCGCCGTACCAGCGGTTGAACCGGCCCGTCCACCACGTCAGAGCGCTCCGCCCCATCTCGCGCACTCGCGCATCGCTGTCGGCGCGGGCGCGGAGGGCCCACACCAGCCCGTCCCACCTGCCCCGCCGCACCAGCAGCCGCAGCGCGTTGAGCCGCACGTGCGCCGCGTCGGAGTCGAGCAGCGCGTCGACACCGGCCGGCGCTGCCCCCATCGCCTGCAGCGTGTCCGCCGCCGCGCGCGACACCCTGGGCGACGGGTCCGACAGCATCCGCACCAGCGCCGGCACCGCATCGTGCCGCCGCAGCCGTGCATACGCCGGCACCGCGATCCGCCGCAGCCGCACGCGCGGCCAGGCGAGGTACCGCTCGATCACCTCCACGTCGTCCGCCGTGGCCGTCTCGGCCAGCCCCGCCAGCGCGGCCGCGGACTCGGGGTGCTCGGCCAGGGCGGCCCGGTAGAAGGCGGTGTCGATCGTCCACCCACGCGTCTTCAGCTCCGCGCGGGCGTAGGTGCGCACGGTGGTGTTCACGTCCATGGCGGCGGCCAGCAGCAGCGGCTCGGCCTGGGCGTCGAGCCGCCCCGCCAGCGCCACCCCCTGTGCTCGCACCTGTGGCGAGCCGTCCACGACGAGCGCGGGGACCACCGCGGGGAGAGCCGCGTCGGCCAGGTGCTCCGCGGCGCGGGCGGCGGCGCCGCGCAGCACCCGGTCGTGCACCGTCAGGGCATCCAGCACCACACTCGCGAGCTCCGCGTCGTCCTCGGCCAGCCAGGCGAAGCAGGTGAGGCGCGTGGCGCGGTCCGCCGAGCGCAGGCCCTGGCGCAGCGTGTCGCGCGCGTCCGGCGCCCGCAGCAGCTCCCACACGCGCTGCTGCACCGCGTGCCCGCCGCGCAGCCCCTGCTCCAACCGCAGCACCAGCCCCAGGCACTCCAGCACCCGCGGCAGCCGGTCGGCCGTCAGCCGCTTAAGTGCCGCGGCTTCGGCGCGGGTGCGCACCTGCGGCACCCAGTCGTACGAGCGGAGAACCAGGAAGGGCAGCTCCAGCTCGCCTTGACCCAGCTTCGCGATCTGCTCCACCGCCGCCTGGCGCACCCAGCCGGACGGGTGCATCGACAGCACGCACAGCACGGCCACGTCACCGCCCACCCGCTGCCGGAGGTGCTCCACCGCCCAGGGGGTTCGCGCCCACTCCGGCACCTCGTGGTACCAGGCCCCTCCGAGGCCGGCACGCACCCCGCTGTCCATCCCGGTCAGCCCCCACGCGGGG
>DASWMA010000080.1:0-12049 GCA_036399995.1 Longimicrobium sp.
CCACTTCCGGCAGGGCGCCGCGCTGGAACGCCGGTGGGGAGCCGTGAGCGTGCCCCTGGACGGCGAAGCGATCCGGCCCGCCGCGCCCGCCATCGAGCTGGCCGGCTTCAGCAAGCACTACGGCGACCGCTTGGCCGCCGACTCGCTCACCTTCTCCGTTCCCCCGGGCGAAATCGTGGGGCTCGTGGGGCCCAACGGCGCGGGGAAGACCACCACGCTGCGCGCCATCGCGGGGATCCACGCGCCCAGCGCGGGCACCATCCGCGTGGCCGGGCACGACGTGGTGCGCCACCCGGTAGAGGCGAAGCGCCGCCTGGCGCTGGTGCCCGACGAGCCGTCGCTGTTCGCGTCGCTCACCGTGTGGGAGCACCTGGAGTTCACCGCGCGCATCTACGGCGTGCGCGAGTGGCAGCCGGCCGCCGGCGCGCTGCTCGACGAGATGGAGCTGGGCGACCGCCGCCAGTCGCTGGGCGACGAGCTGTCGCGCGGGATGCGGCAGAAGGTCGCGGTGGCGTGCGCGCTGCTGCACGAGCCCGCCGTGCTCCTCTTCGACGAGCCGCTCACCGGGCTGGACCCGCGCGGCATCCGCACGCTCTATGACGCCATCCGCCGCCGCGCCGCGGCGGGCGCCGCCGTCCTCCTCTCGTCGCACCTGCTGGGGCAGATCGAGGGGCTGTGCACCAGCTTCGTGGTGATGCGGCAGGGCAAGCTCCTGTTCGCCGGCTCGCGCGACGAGATGCGCGCCCGTTACGCCACCGCGGGAACCACGCTGGAAGAGGTGTTCTTCCACCTCACCGAAGGCACGGCGCCGCACCCGGCCGCCGCGGCCGCGCCGTGAACCCCGGGCTGCGGCTCCTGGCGCTGCGCCTGGCGCGCGGGCGTTTGCGCCTGCTGGGGCGGCGGATGCGCACGGTGAAGGGCGCCATCGGGGTGGGCGGCACCGCACTGTTCCTGGTGCTGATCGCCGGGCTGCAGGTGTGGAGCGTGACTGACCCCGCCGTGCGCGGCGAGCCACCTTCGCCCGACACGCTGCGCGCCACGGTGCCGGCGATCGTGGTGGTGCTCACCCTCCTCTCCGCCTTCAGCGAGCGCGGGCTGTACTTCACCCCGCCCGAGACCGGCTTCCTGTTTACCGCCCCGGTCAGCCGGCGCGAGCTGCTGGTGTACAACCTGTTCACGCGGCTGGGCGTGCAGGTGCTCTCCGCGCTGTGGGTGGCGCTCTTCACGCTGCGCTACGCGCCCCGGCTGCTGCCGGGGCTGGCGGCGGTGATCCTGGGGTTCGTGTTCATCTACGTGGCCGCGCAGGCGCTGGCGCTGGGGGTGACCGCGCTGGAAGCGCACTTCTCCCCCGCAGTCCGCAACATCGTGCGCGGCGCGGCGATCGCGGGGGTGCTGCTGGTGGCCGCCAGCGCCGCCACCGGCGATGCGCCCGGCGGAACGGGCGGGCGGCTGCGCGCCGTGCTCGAGGCGCCCGTCCTTCGCGCGGTGTCGGTGGTGGCGCGGCCGATCGCGGAGCTGTTCGCGGCCACCACACTCCCGGGCGCGCTGCTGTGGGGCGCCGCGTCGCTGGGGGTGATCGGGGCGTTCACGGCGCTGGTGCTGGGCTTCGACGTGGCCTATGCCGAGCGCTCGCTGGCGGTGGGGCGCCGGGTGCAGGCGCGGCTGCGGCTGCTGCGCTCGTCGCGGGTGGACGGCGAAGGGACGGATGCCGCGCCGCCGCGCTTCCGCGTGTCGGCGCCGCGGCGGCTGCTGCCGGGGCGGGCGGGCGCGCTGGCGTGGCGGCAGCTGACGGAGCTGCTGCGCACCCCGCGGGCGATGCTCACGCCGCTGGTGGTGGGCGGCGCCTGGGTGGTGGCCATGTTCGGCGGCTCGCGCGCGGCCGAGGGCGACACCCTGGCGCTGCAGGCGGCGGTGCTCAGCAGCGGTCTGGTGCTCCCCGTGGTCTTCGGCAACCCGCTTCCGTTCGACTTCCGGCGCGACCTGGACCGGATGGCGGTGCTGCGCGCGCTTCCGCTCTCTCCCTGGGCGGTGGCGATCGGGCAGGTGTTCCCATCGGCGCTCACGTTCGCGGTGTTCGAGATGCTGGTGCTGCTGGCGGTGGCGGCGCTCACCGGCGTCGTACCGGCCTCGTGGATCGCGATCGCGGCGGTGCTGGTGTTTCCCGTGGCGTGGGCCGCCGCGTCGGTGGAGAACCTGATGTTCTTGCTGATGCCCTACCGGGTGAGCAACGACGGCCGCGCCGGCGCGCAGTTCCTGGGCAAGGCGCTGCTGCTGATGGTGCTGAAGCTGCTCACGCTCGGGCTGTTGGGGCTGGCCGGCGTGGGCGCGTGGCTCGGGCTGCGGCTGCTGACGGGCGTGGACTGGCCGGGCGTGGTCGCGGCCGCGCTGGCGATGGCGCTCCTCTGCCTGCCGCTCACCTGGCTGGTGGGGTGGGCCTTCGCGCGCTTCGACTTCACACACGACGCGTCCGCCGCCTGAACGCAATCACGCACTCCGCGCTCACGCACCTGTTATCTCCAGACGAAGAGGAGGGACTCATGGCCGACCTCGCGCAGGGCCGCTGCGAACCGTGCCGCAAGGGCGCGCCGAAGGTGACGGACGCCGAGGCCGCCGAGCTTCTGCGGCAGGTGCCCGGGTGGACCGTGGTGGAGCACGACGGGGTGAAGCGGCTGGAGCGGTCGTTCTCGTTCCCCGACTTCGCCGGCGCGCTGGCGTTCACCGTGCGCGTGGGCGAGGCGGCCGAGCGCGAGGGCCATCACCCCGTGCTGGTGACCGAGTGGGGGAGCGTGAAGGTGAGCTGGTGGACGCACAAGATCGGCGGCCTGCACCAGAACGACTTCGTCATGGCCGCCAAGACCGACGAGGCGTACGACGGCTGAGTCGCGTCGGACGGGTCGGACGAACCGCACTCTCATATCACAGAGGACACGGAGGTCCACAGAGGGGATCGCAAACGCCCGCCTCCCCCTCCGTGTCCTCCGTGTCCTCCGTGTCCTCCGTGTCCTCGGTACCCGCCGCTGCCCATGCGGGTAACTTGACGGCCGGACACCGGCCCGATAAGCTGCTGGGATTACCTCTAAAGACGTAAAATGCGGGGCGGGGTCGGCGCGGGGGACGCCACCTGCGCGCACCGAAGCCGTCGGTGCCCTCGTCGCTGGATCGATGAGGTGGTTCCGGAAGATCGCGCCCGGGAGCCGCCTTCCTGCCGCGGGGCTGGGGCTTCCGCGCATTCGTCCATTCCAACCGGGAGAAATGCCATGGAGAAGGTTCGCCTTACCGTCGACGAGCTGCGCGTGCAGTCGTTCGCCACCACCGGACACGATCCCCAGCCCCGCGGTTCCGTGCACGCGCACGACGCCCCCACCGACCAGGTGGAATGCCCCACCTACGACGCAGCCTGGGAGAGCTGCTGGGAGACGTGCGGTGATTGTTACACCCAGAATACCTGCTACGAAACCTGCGGCCAGTGCCTCGATACGGGTCCCATCTGCGTCGTGGGGTCATGGACGGCGCCCAGCGACTGCTGGTGAGCGAATCAGGCGGCCGTCGGGTTTCCTCCGCCGGCCGCACCGCTCCCCTGGGTCTGATGATTCGGGGTTGGTGCGGAATGCACGATCAATCTTCGGGTATCACAGAATGAAGACGGCCTGCCCCCCGGAAGTGGATTCGGAATCGTTACGACGATCACCGCCGGAAGGGCTTCCACGGTCCCCGCGGGTGTGGATAAATTGATGTTCCTCCCCGTTCGGTCCTGGTACGGCAACCTCGCAGGTGACGCATGACGCAGGAAATCCAGCCTACCGCCACCCTTCCCGCCGAGATGGCCCAGACCGCCCCGCAGCCCGCAAAGCCCAGCGCGATGCGCAACGCCATGCAGATGCTGGTGGGGATGCTGGTGGGCGGCGTGATCGGGGGGGTGGGGATGGCGCTGCTGGTGCCCGACATCACGCCCGAGACCAAGGCGGCGCTGCGCGGCCAGTTCGGCGCGTTCACCGCGCCGGCGCTGGTGGTTCTGCTCCTCCTGATCTCGTACGCGGGGATCGCGGTGCACGAGCTGGGGCACGTGGCGGGCGGGCTGCTGGCGCACTTCCGCTTCTACCTGTACGTGGCCGGCCCGCTGCGCGTGGAGCGCGACCCCGACACGGGGCGCGTGCGCGTGGGCTTCAACCGCGTGGTGGGGCTGGCGGGCGGGATCGCGGCCATGCTCCCCACCGGCACGCACGACCTGCGGCGCCGCTTCGGCTACCTGATCGCCGGGGGGCCGCTGGCCAGCTTCGCGCTGGGGGTGGCGGCGTGGGCCGCGGCGCGCGCGGCCGAAGGGACGGCGCCGGTTGCGTGGATCGTGCTGAACATGACGGCGCTGATCTCGGCGGCGCTGGGGCTGGTGACGCTGATCCCCATGCGCAGCGGCGCTTCACCTCCGACGGCGGCCGGCTGCTGCGGATGATCCGCGGCGGCCCCGAGGCCGAGCGCGAGGCGGCCACCCTGCCGCTGCTGTCGCTGTCGTACAACGAGACGCCGCCGCGCCAGTGGCCGCGCGACCTGGTGGAGCGGGCGGTGGCGCTGCAGGACGGCACCAGCGAGGAGTGCTACGCCAACCTGCTGGCCTACTACCACGCGCTCGATTCGGGAGACCTGGCGCTGGCCGGGCGGCGGCTGGACCGGGCGCTGGCGCTGCTCGAGGCCTCGCCCAAGGCCATGCACCCCGGCGTGCACCTGGAGGCAGCCTTCTTCGTCGCCGCGCACCGTCGCGACGCGGCCCGCGCGCGCGAGCACCTGGCGCTGGTGCCGCCCAACGCCTTCGGCGTGCGCGAGCCCGAGCGCGACCGCGCCCACGCCGCCCTGGCACTGGCCGACGGAGATCCGGCGCGCGCCCACGAGCTGGCCGAGAAGGCGCTGGCCGGCCTCCCTGCCCGCGCCGCCTTCCGCCGCGACAGCCTGAGCACCGCCCTCGCCGCCGCCCCCGTGCCCGCGACGGCGTCCGCGTAGCGCGGATCGTCGACGAATCATCTAATGAGAACGGGGGCGTAACTCCACGCCCCCGTTCTCATTGGGTTGGATCCCGCCCCCGAGCTCCGAACCCTCGGCCGCGCCGATCCCGGTAGTCCGCGAAGGCGGACTTCGTGTGGTCGTTGCCTCGAATTCATTCGCCCCTGGAACCCTTGGCCCGACCGGTCCAGCCCCCGGCCAGCGCGGCGGACCTACCGCCCACCCTCGGCCTCGGCGCGGCGGAGGGCGAGGATCAGCACCGCCAGCCACACGCCCCCGATCACCAGCCCCGCCACCAGGTCGGTGGGCCAGTGGCTTCCCAGGCGCAGCCGCGACAGCGCCACCACCGCCACGCCCGCCGCCAGCAGGAGCGCGGCGAACACGCGCTCGGCGGCGCTCCGGCTGCCGCGCATCCACATCCAGGTGAACAGGCCGTAGGCGGCCACCATCTGCGCCACGCGCCCCGAGGGGAAGGAGTGCAGCCCCGGCGAGCCGATCCCCCGGCCACCACGTCGGGGCGCGGGCGGTTCCACGCCAGCCACCCGGCCAGCACCACCAGGTCGAGCATGAAGAACGACGCGAGCACCGCCAGCGCGCGCAGCGGCCGCCGCGTCCACGCGGTCAGCAGCGCCGCGGCGAGGATCACGGGGATCATGAACACCGAGTTTCCCGGCGTCTCGGCCCACAGCGCGGTGCTGAAGCTGAACCACTCCCACCGGTCCACCCGCTCCACGAACGCCGCCTCCCACGCCAGCCGCCCATCCCGGTCCAGCCGGCGCACCACCACCACCATCGCCAGCATCACCGCCAGCGCGGCCGCGAAGCCGCCGGTGAGCGTCCAGGCCAGGCGCCGCCGTGCCCGGTCGGGCTGGGCGCGCAGGTCGTGGCGAAAGCGGTGGAAGGTCTGGCGGGCGCCGTGAACCAGCAGCCAGCGATCGGATCGGTTTTCCGGCCTGGAATCCATGCGAAGCGGGGTACGGGTGCCGGCCGGCGGGGGGCAAGATCGGGACCCGCCGCGACGCGGAACCGGCGCTGAAACTTTCCCCGCGGCACCCCCGTACGATTTTCAGCCGGCGGCATCCGCCCTCATTTCGCAGTCAATCAATCCCCGGAGCTCGAACGATGGCCGAAAACGGAAGAAGCAACCTGGAGATGATCCTGAAGTGGATCGTGCTGGTGATCCTGGCGGTGGTGGCCATGAAGATCGTGTTCAGCGTGTTCGCCATCGCGTGGGTGGTGGGCGGCGTGCTGCTCACCAAGGTCCTCCCGCTGGTGCTGCTGGTGTGGGGCGTGATCAAGGCCGTGGAGTGGTGGAGAACCCGCAACGGCACCGTGCCCGCCGACAACAGCTGACGCGCGAGCGCCGGCACACCTCCACGCAGCACGTGACGAGGGGCGCCTCCTGAACGGGGCGCCCCTCGCCGCGTATGCTTACGCCGTAACCAGTTGCGCGAACGCGCGTTTGCCGCGATTCTTCACCTGCGGCAGCGCGGTTCCCTCCGCCGCATTTCCGGATCGATCCCCCATCCCTTCATTCTTCCAAGGAGTTTCCGCTCATGAAGGTCGTGAATCACCTCCTCGTCAACGACGACGGCTCGCCCGTGGCGTTCGTGAAGACGAACAACATCGGCGGCGAGTACAAGCCGACCATCCTGATCATGCACTACACCGCCGGCTCGAGCGCCAGGGAGTCGATCAGCTGGCTCGCGAACCCTCAGGCCAAGGCGTCGGCGCACATCGTGATCGGCAAGGACGGCAAGGTCACGCAGATGGTGGCCTTCAACCGCGTGGCGTGGCACGCCGGCAAGAGCGAGTGGAAGGGGATCGTGGGGCTGAACAGCCACTCGATCGGGATCGAGCTGGACAACGCGGGGCGGATGGTGAAGAAGAACGGCGCCTGGGTGGCCGACACCTTCGGCGGCAAGTTCGCCGACGCCGACGTGGTGGTGGCCACGCACAAGAACGAGAAGCAGCCGTCGGGGTGGCACAAGTACTCCGAGGTGCAGCTGGCCGCCGCGCGCGAGGTGGCCAAGGCCATCGTCCAGGCGTACGGCATCAAGGAGGTGCTGGGCCACGACGACATCTCTCCCGGCCGCAAGAGCGACCCGGGCCCGGCGTTCCCGATGGCCGAGTTCCGCGCCGCCGTGATGGGCGCCGCCCCGGCCGCGGCCCAGCCGGCGCAGCCCGCCGCGCCGAGGCCCGCCCAGCCCGCCGCGCAGCCCACCGCCGCCTTCTTCTCGACCACGGCGGAGCTGAACATCCGCAGCGGCCCCGGCGCGTCGAACCCCACGGTCAAGGGCGGCCCGCTGCCGGCCGGCACGATCGTGCAGGGCTTCGAAGACAACGGCACCTGGAAGCGCGTGACGGTCCAGGGCACCGTGAACGGCGTCAGCGGCGTGACCGGGTGGGTGAGCGCCAAGTTCCTGAAGACGGCCGTGCAGGTTCCCGGCCTTGCCGGGCAGCCCGCCGGCGTCTGACCGAGCGACGGCAGGATGGACGAAGGGGCGCCCCGGCCGGGGCGCCCCTTCGCGTTCCGACTCGCGAACCTTGCCGAACTCGAACTTCATGGGCGGCTTCGCCGCTCTGCGTTCATGCAGTTCAACAGCCTGCGTCCAAGCCAACGCCAGCGGGGCGGCAGATGGTCTGCCGCCCCGCTGGTTTGGATCCGCCGCAAGGGTTCGCCGGCTACTTCTTGCTCCAGATCAGCACCACGCCGCACCCGCTCCACTGGCCGCGGAACTCGTGCGGGGTCTCCGCCGGCCCACGGTAGACTTCGATCGCCTCGACGTTGGCGAGAATGAACCGGTCGACGCTCTGCGACGCTTCGGGATCGCCGTTCTGCACCTGCACCCCGTCGACCCACACGTCCAT
Source organism: Longimicrobium sp. (assembly GCA_036399995.1). GTDB lineage: Bacteria > Gemmatimonadota > Gemmatimonadetes > Longimicrobiales > Longimicrobiaceae > Longimicrobium. The sequence goes on from DASWMA010000080.1 coordinate 7,861, forward strand.
GTAGCAGAACTGCAAGCTGCTTTCGCCCTGCGGCGTCACGCCCGTGCTGTAGCTGCGCGTGGCGGCGATCCGGTATTCCTCGTCGACGTCCATCTTGGAAACGACGGCGTTCGGGTCGCCGGGCATCAACTGCCGCCTCTGGTACTGGACCACCCGCACCCCGGGCACCCGCCGCAGCACGTTCGTCACCCTTCCCCCCGCGGTGCCGAGCCGATCCCCGGTGATGAAGTGTCCCATCCCGCGGCGCTGCCGGTCGTAGAAGCCGGCGATGTCGAGCCCTAGCGAGCGCGCCCGCACGTTGAGCCCGGCGAGCTGCACGGCGCGCTGAACCGAGGCGGCCAGGCTCCCCGCGCCGCCGCCCGCGCGCAGCTCCACCTCGCCCGCGTTGGCCGGCACCGCCAGCCGCACCGAGCGGGTGCCCAGCGACGCGTGCGCCACCGTCACCTCGTGCTCGCCGGCCGCCACGCCGCGCAGGCGGAAGCGCCCCTGCGCGTCCGTCGTGACCGCCGCCAGCGTGCCGAAGCGCACCGTGGCGCCCGCCACCGCGCGCCCGTCGGCCGCGCGCACCACGCCCGACAGGCCGCCGGCCCCCGCCGCACCCGCCGCCGCCGGCCGCGCCGCCAGCCCGGTGGAGCCGGCCAGCGACACGTCCTGCAGCAGCGTCTTGCCGCTCTCCACCCGCACCTGCGACAGGGTGAGGGCCGCCGTCCGCCCCGCGGCATTCAGGGTGAGCGCTGAGCCGGCGGGGACGCCGCAGGCGCGGTACACACCCGCGGAATCCGCCGTCACCTGCACCCGCTCCTGCGTCCCCGCGCCCCAGGCCAGCGTGATCCGCGCGCCGGGCTCGGGCTGCCCACCGTCACCCTTCACCGAGCCTACGACGATGCCGGTGCCGCTGGTGCGCTCGTCGTCGCCACAGCGCGAGGCCCACACGGTGGGGAGGGAGGGAATGGCCAGCGTCTGCTCGGCCGCGGCGCCCTCGCGCAGCGTCACCGCCGTCGGCCGCGGCCGGTAGCCCAGCGCCTCGAGCCGCGGGCTGGCGATGGTGACCTGGTAGTCGCCCGGCGGCACGTCCTTCACCTCGAAGCGGCCGGTGGAATCGGTCACCGCCGAGTGGCCCGGGCCGCCCACGCTCACCCGCGCCCCGGCCAGCGGGCGCGAGGTGGTGCTGTCGAACACCAGCCCCCGCAGCGTGGACGAGCCGGTGAGCGACACGCGCGAGCCCGACGAGGTGACCACGCTCAGCACGTCGCCGCCTTCCTCGCGCAGGCCGGTGAGCTTGTAGCGCAGCTGCTCGTTCGCGGGCGGGGCGCCGGGGATGTGGACCACCGGCGCCATCCGCTCGGCCGCCACGGTGGGCATGCGGATGTTCCAGCGGCTCACCACCCAGCGTCCGTCGGCCAGCCTCCGGAACTCCATCCGCCCCGCGGCCGACTCCGACGTGCCGCGCATCCCCGGCACCTTCGTGTACTGGTACTCCAGCCGCTTCAGCTCGGCCGTGGCCCGGTCCACCCACAGCGTCCCGCGCACGTCCGACAGCTCGCCCTGGCGCACCGGCTCGAAGGAGAGGCCGATCAGCCCCGGCTCGTCGCGCGGCGCCTCCTTCAGCGCGAAGCAGTGCGCTTCCTGGAACTCGTCCGACAGCAGCACCCGCGCGTCGGGCGCGTGGAACATCAGGTTCCCGGCCGGATCGGGCTCGATGTACCCGGCCGCCGCCAGCCTGGCCAGCGGCACGGCCACGAAGGGGCTGCCGGTGCTGATGTCGGACGGCACCACCGAGTCGGTCAGGATGGTCCCCTGCGTGTCGAGCCGCCGCCACACGCGCCGCACCGTGTAGCGGTACGCGTGCTCGTTGCTCTCGCGCGCGCTCCCCAGCGCCTTGCGCGCTTCTTCCCACACGGTCGCCATCTCGGGCCCCGAGCCCGGCCGCGGCGTGCACCGCGCGCGGCTCTGCACCACGATCCCCTGCAGCGCGATCCGCTGCGGGTTGGCGGCCACGCGCCGGTTCACCGTCTCGCCCGCGCCCAGCTGGAACGCCGGCGTCTGCGTGAGCGCGTAGCCGATCCGCTCCACCCCCAGCGTGTAGGTGCCCGCCGCGCCCGCGCGAAGGACGAAGGTGCCGTCCGGCCGCGTCATCGCCGCCGACGCCTCGCGGCCGTCCGCGCCGCGCAGCACGGCCCGGGCGCCCGCGATCGGCTCGCCGGTGGCCGGGTCCACGAACGAGCCCTGCACCGTCTGGCCAGGGAGCGCGACCGGCGCAAAGAACGCCATGGCCAGCAGGGCGAGCGAGAAGGAAGTTCTCTTCATCGTACGATGCGGTGTGAGGGCGGTGCGGAGAGCACGACGGGCCGGCGTCCAGCGCTCGGCGGCGGGGTTGCGCGCGGCGGGAGGGAGGATGCCCTGGAACGAGTGTTTGCGTCCATCATCATGGCATCAATCCTTCCCACGCGCCACCTGCGCGTCCAGATCAGGGGTACGCCGCCGGACGGACGCGGCGCCCGGCGCTGAATCTTCCCGTTCCACCCGCGAAGGTGGTGAGCCGCGGCGCTAACCCGTGCCTTCGCGAAGCTCCACGTCGGCGCGCGCGGGCCTGCCGTTGCTTGCGCGCGTCGCTGTCTCGCCGCGAGCCGAGGGGGTTTCCGCGCGCACCTTCACCTCGCCCTGCGTGGTGACGCCGCACAGCACGTAGGCCCCGTCGTCGTCGGCGTGCGTCGTCACGCGCCCGCGTGTGAAGCTGGAGCCCGTGGCCGTGTAGCCCTTTCCCCACCAGGTGCCGGTGACGGTGACCTGCGCCGCGCCGGGCCCGCTCACCCGCCCCAGCACCACCCCCGGCTCGTGCCGCAGCGTGCTGTCGGGGCACAGCAGGGGAAGCAGCGTGCGCCACGCGGGCACCGCCAGCGCCACGGTCGCCGTGTCGCCCCGGGCGCGCGTGACGGTGTCGCTGCGCACGGCCGTGGCCAGCGGCCCCAGGCCGGGGTGGCTGAAGGCGAGGATGTAGCCGCCCTCGCCCGGGCTGGTCAGCGCGAACCCGCCGTCGGCCGCGCTCTCGGCGGCCGACGTGGTGCCCACCAGGTAGACCCGCGCGCCGGCCAGCGGGCGCGCGGCGGTGCTGTCCCACACGGTGCCGCGCACCACCGCGCCCTGCGCGGCGGCCGGCGCGGCGGCGAGGGAGACGATGGCCAGGGCCGGGGCGAAGATCCGTCGCGTCATTCGGTTCCGTCGCTGGGCTTCGGATCGGGGGGGCGCGAGGCACGCGACCACACCAGCACGACGCCGCACGTGGTGAGGTTGCTGCGGTACTGGGCGGGGACCTCCGAGCCGTGATACACCTCCACCGCCTCGGCGTCGGCGAGCAGGATCTCGTCTACGTTCGCGGGGTGGCTCTTCCGGATCCCGTCCACGTAAATGCTCAGGTAGCACGCGTTGCCGCTTCGCATCCCCCCGCTCATCCCCCGGGTGCTGGCGACCACCATCACCGGGTCCAGGGTACGCATCGACGACGAGCCCCTGTTCAGCAGCATCACGCGGATGCCGCTCACCCGCCGCAGCGCGTCGGAAAGCCTGGCGCCGGGGCGCCGGTCGAGGTCCGCGCCGGTGAGGAACCTGCCGATCCCGGCCCTCTGGCGCTCGTAGAACCCCTGGATGTCGAGCGAGGGCCGGCGCGACTCGGCCCGCGCGCCGATGGCCGCCAGCTGCACCACGCGCTGCACCGAGGCCGCCAGCGTGGCGCCCGCGCCGGCGCGCAGATCCAGCTCCGCCGCGTCGGCCGGGAGCGGCACCTCCACGCTGCGGCTGCCGATGGAGGGGTGCGTGACCGCCACGGCGTGCGTCCCCGCCGCCACGCGGCTGGCGCGGAAGCGCCCCTGCGCGTCGGTGGTGACGGCGGGCGAGGCGCCCACCCGCACCGTGGCGCCGGCGATCGGCCGTCCGCCCGCGTCGCGCAGCACCCCCGACACGCCCGCCGCCGTGCCCGTGCGCTGCGGCGCCGACGCCGTGCGCGGCGCGGGAAGCGCCAGGTCCTCCCGCCGCGGGCGGTCGGCCGAGACCAGGACGCCTGAGAGGGTGACGGCGGCCTCCGCCGTGGCGGCCCGCACCGTGAGCGGCACCCCGGCGGGCGCGCCGCACACGCGGTAGACGCCCTGCGAGTCCGCCACCGCCGCGGCGTTCCCCGGCTGTGCGCCCGCCCACG
>DASWMA010000081.1:0-3393 GCA_036399995.1 Longimicrobium sp.
CAGGCGGGTGGGGAGGTGACGGCGGAGGAGGCCGATCACGGTGCCGCCCCCGCCGCCGGCCAGCATCCGCTCCCACGCGGCGGCGTCGAGCTCGGTCCAGCGCACGTACACCGGCTGGTCGGCGGGGCGTCGGGCGCGCACCGCGGCGTGGGAGACGTTCAGCACGCTCGGGCCGCTGTAGCCGCGGTGGGTGAACAGGAAGCCGCCGCTGGCCGCCAGCGAGCCGCGCTCCAGCGGCGCCTCGAGGTGCGCGGTGAGCGACACGCCGGCCAGCTCGGCGTGGGCGGGGGGCTCGGAGGTGAGCGGGGTGAGCGCGGCGTAGGTGTCGTGCAGCGTGTGCCCCAGCTGGCGGACGATGCGGATCCCCGTGCCGTCGCTCCCCGTCTGCGGCACCGACAGGCCGCCGGTGGCGATCACCACGCGCGCGGCCTCGATCGCCTCGCCGCCGTCCAGCAGCACGCGCCAGGGGCCGCCGTCCACCCCCGGCTCGAGCCCCACCACGTAGGCGTCGAAGCGGATCCGCGCGCCGCGGCGGCGGGCCAGGGCCAGCAGCCCGTCGCGTACGTCGCGCGCCCGGTTGCTGCGGGGGAAGAGCTTGCCGCTCTCGTGCTCCAGCGCCAGCTCGATCCCCACGTCCGCCTCGAAGAAGCGGCGCTGCTCCTCCAGCGGCCACGAAAGGAGGATCTTGCGCAGCGAGTTGGGCGACGAGGCGGTGAAGTACTGCGACGGCTCCATCGCCGACGGCAGCACGTTGCAGCGCCCGCCGCCGCTGATCAGGATCTTGCGGCCGCCGTCGCGGGTGCGCTCCAGCAGCAGCACGGGCGCGCCCTGGCCGGCGGCGAAGATGGCCGCCATCGCCCCGGCCGCGCCCGCGCCGATCACCACGATGGAAAGCTGCCGCTGCGGCAAGGGGTTCGGGAGGAAGAGGGTTGATCGGGGTCGGACGGGCGGGCACCGTGCGCGCCGCGGCTTGGGCCCCCACCCGAAAACGCGGACGGTACGGCTGTCCGCGTTTTTCGACCTCCCCCAAAACGGCTGGGGGAGGTGAACTGCATCGGATCGTCGGGCGCACACCCGCGTGAGGGATGCGCGCCCGGAGGGCCGGGACGGCGGCGGCGCATGCCGCGTCATCTCGCGCGAGACGAAGGTTGGCGCCGCCGCTGGCCCGGCGCCGTTGGGCACGGCGGGTATCGTGCCCTACGGCGCGCGCAGCCCGCTTTGGCGCCCCGGGCGCCAAACACGCCCAACTCCCGCCGTTCAGCTCACGCCGGAGCCGGGTCCCACACCACGCGTCGGAAGCGCGTGCCGTCGAACCGGTCCCGGAGCTGCCGGAGCGCCACCCGCCGCGCCTCGTCCGCGCTCTCCGCGTCTTCGACCACCACCACGCCCGAAACACGATAGCGGATCGCGAATTCTTCCACGATCCGCTCACCGGGCGAGCTGCGCGCCACCTCCACGACGTCGACCCGCGCCCCCGGCCAGGCGGCGCGGAGCTCCTTCTCGGCTTGGTGCTCGGCGTCGGCGATGCCGTAGGCCGCCAGCTCGGCCCGCCCGCCGCCCTTCACCGCCACCTCGTACCGCATCCCGGACCCGCCGCAGCCCGTCAGCGCGGCGGGGCGATGCGGATGGTGTCGGCCGGTGCATCGGGCGGCGGGGTCACCACGCCGCTGTCCACCACCACCGAGCTGTCGACCGACGGAGGAGGAGGCGCGGGCCGCGGCGTGGTGAGCGCGGTGAGCTTCTGCTGCGCCACCGCGCGGTCGGTCTGGTTCACGCTCACGTCCAGGAAGCGCCGGAGCGCCACCACGGCCCCCATGGTGTCGCCCTGCGCCAGCCGCGCGTCGGCCAGGTGGCTGTACGACAGGTCGTAGTTCGGGTTCTGCCGCGTGGCCGCCTCGAGCAGCGTGATCGCCTCGTCGATGCGGTTCAGCTTGATCAGCGCGAAGGCCAGGTGGTCCTTGTACTCGGCACGGCTCTGGTCGAGCTCCATGGCCTGCCGGAAGGCGTCGGCGGCCAGCGAGAAGCTGCCGGCGCGCACCAGCTCCAGCCCCTGCCGGTCGAGCCGCGGCGCGTCGGCGGCGGTCAGCGTGTCGGCGCCGGTGGTGTCCTTCTGCGCGCTGTCGGGAAGGTTGGCCAGCGGCCGGTCGTTGGGGTCAGCGCCGTCCGAGGCGGCCCACCAGATCGCCCCGGCGCCGCCCACCAGCGCCAGCAGGAGGAGCACCCACACCAGCGGCGAGGGCCCCCGGCGCGGCTCGGCCACCTGCGTGCGCCGGCGTGGCGGCGGGATGGCGGGTCCGCCGCGCGGCGGCACGTCCATCGGCCGGGGCGGCAGCGCGCGCGAGGCGCCGGCGGCGCCCAGCGCACCCATCGCCGCGGCGGTGCCGGCCGCGGGGGCCAGCGTGGTGCGGTCGTCGTCGTCGCCGGCCAGCGCGGTGCGGTCGTCCTCGTCGGTGGGCACGATCGGCCCGGCCACTGAGGGGACGGCGCCCGCCGCGGCGGTGCCCTCGATGCGGCGCAGCGCCGCCTCCAGCGCGTCGGCCAGGGCGCCGGCGTTGGGAAAGCGGGTGGCGGGGTCGTGCTCCAGGGCGCGGCGCAGCACGTCTTCCACGTCGGCCGGCACGGCGGGGTTGCGCGCGCGCAGAGAGGGGATGGGCACCGGCACCCCGATCCCCATCCTGTTGCGGTCGGCCTCGGTGAACGGCTTTTCGCCCGACAGCATCTGGTAGCCCACCGCGCCCAGCGAGAACACGTCGCTCGACGGGGTGAGCGTGGCGTCGCCCTGCAGCTGCTCGGGGCTGGCGTAGGCGGGCGAAAGCGGGGCGCGGCCGTCGCGGGTGAGCGCGGTCTGCGTGTCTTCCTCGTCGATCACCTTGGCGATGCCGAAGTCGAGCACGCGCACCTGCAGGTCACCCGGGTCGCCGTCTTCCACCAGGAAGATGTTGCCGGGCTTCACGTCGCGGTGGATGACCCCCATGCGGTGGCCCACGTTCACCCCGCGCGCGGCGTGCTGCAGGATGCGCAGCGCCATGGCCATGGGCGGCGGGCCGGAGCGCTGCAGGCGGCTGGCCAGGTCTTCGCCGCGCAGCAGCTCCATCACGATGTAGTCGAGCCCCGTCTCGGCGTCGGTGCCGTAGTCGTAGACCGGGACGACGTTGGGGTGGTGCGGCAGGCGGGCGGCGGCGCGGGCCTCGCGGGTGAAGCGGGTGCGCATGCGCTCGCGCGTCTCGGGGTCGCCCGCCACGGCCGTGATCACCTTCACGGCCACCTGGCGCCCCAGCCGCTCGTCGGCCGCGCGGTACACGGCGCCCATCCCGCCGCGGCCGATCACGTCTTCCACGCGGTAGCGCTCGCCCAGCACGCGCCCTCTCAGCAGCGCTTCGATCCCCGCCATTT
>DASWMA010000082.1:0-2554 GCA_036399995.1 Longimicrobium sp.
GGGCCACGTCCAGGCGGTCGTTCACCCACAGCAGCGCGCCCGCCGCCGCAGTCCGGGTCGGTGAGGACGATCAGCGAGAGGCGCGGCGCGAGCTCCGCCGGGTTCATCTCGCGCCGGTGGCGGGTGCCCCCGCGGGTGCCTGACGCCCGCGGGCGGCGCGGGTCTCGGCCTGGGAGGCGCGCTTGGCGGCGTTGTGCTCGGCCAGCGTGCGGGTGAACACGTGCGTGCCGTTGGGGCGCGCCACGAAGTACAGGTAGTCGACGGCCGCGGGCGCGAGCGACGCCTGGATGGCGCCCTGGCTGGGCGACGCGATGGGGCCGGGCGGGAGGCCGGCGTGCGTGTAGGTGTTGTACGGGTTGTCGGCGACGGAGGCGATGTCGCGGTACAGCAGCCGCGCGCGCTGCTGGCCCAGCGCGTACTGCACGGTGGGGTCGGCCTGCAGGCGCATGTTCTTGCGCAGCCGGTTGCGGTACACGGCGGCGATGGTGGGGCGCTCGCGCCAGTCCTTGGCCTCGCGCTCCACGATGCTGGCCAGCGCCACGGCCTCGCGCTCGGTGATCCCCTGCGCCTGGAGCGCCGCGCGCATCTGCGGCGTCCACGCGGCCTGGTAGCGCTTCACCATCTCCGCCACCGCCTTCTCCACCGGCGTGCCCAGCGGAAAGACGTAGGTGGCGGGATAGAGGTAGCCCTCCAGCGTGGGGCCGGGGACGCCGTGGCGGCGCGCGGCGGCGCTGTCGGTCAGGCGCGCGTGGATCGAGTCGGCGTCGCCGCCCAGCGCGGCGGCCAGCCGCGCGGCGATCTGGCGGCTCGTCCACCCCTCGGGGACCACGACGCGCGCCTTCACCACGTCGCCCTTCACCAGCCGGTCCACGATCACGCTCCACCTCTCGCCCGCGCGGAACTCGTAGATGCCGGGCTTGAGCCGGGTTCCCGCCTCCTTCGAATCCGCGAAGCGCCGGAACTTCCTGCCATCCTCCACGATCCCGCGGCGGGCGAGCGAATCGGAGACCACACCCAGCGTGGCGCCCGAGGGCACGGTCATCCGCAGCGGCGGGCCGTGCGGGTCGCCCCCGCCGTCCGTGGCGCACCCGGCGGCGGCCACCACGAGCACCGCCCCCGCGAGTGTGCGAAGGTGCGAACGTGCGAAAGTCGGAAGCGGCATCCTGGTCGGTCTGCCCATGGTTGTGCGCATCAGCCGTTCGGCCCGCGTGTGCGCTGGCGGAGCCAGGCGCTCAGGATCAGCGCGGCGGCGGCGGCGTCGATGCGCTCCTTCTGCTCGCGCTCGCTGCGCTTGAGGCCCATCCCGCGCACCGCCCGCTCGGCCGCCACGCTGGTCATCCGCTCGTCCACGAAGCTCACCGGCAGCCCCGTGCGGCGGGCCAGGTCGTCGCCGAACTGGCGGACCTCCTTCGTCCACTCGGTTTCCTCCCCCGACAGGGCGAGCGGGAGGCCCACCACGGCTTCGTCCACCTCGTGCTCCTGCACCAGGCTGGCGATCTCGGGCCACGGCGGGCGCTTGCCGGCACGCCGCTGCAGCGTGGTGAGCGGCTGCGCGATCATCCGCAGCGGGTCGCTCACCGCCACGCCGATGCGGCGCTCGCCGTAGTCCAGGGCCATCGATCGGGGCATCTGCCTCACTGCACGAAAGGACGGGGTACGGAGCACGAAGCGCGCAAACTACGTCGCCGCGCTCCCGTCTGCATCTGGCGGGCCTCCCGGGGCGGCATCCTCGACGTCGGATAGCCCCGCCCACCGGCGGCTGAAGCCGCAGCAACAACTACGAAAAGCCTCGCAAACTGCGCGAGGCTTCAACGTCGAGATCGTGGTGTTTCTTCATCCGCCGTGGTCGCAGGATGCGACTATGGAAATCGCCCCTTCCGCATCCGGTGATGCGGAAGGGGGCGATGATGTGCGACGGTTCGCGTGGGCCGGCTACCTCGATGCGAGATCCGACAGCGTCTCGGCCGCCTCGCGGCGGATCTCGAGGTTCGGGTGGGTGTCGCGGATGCGCTCCAGCCGCGGCCGGCTGAGGCGCGCCGGGAAGTCGCCGATCGTCTCCACCGCCTCCATCTGCACGTCCTGGTCGGGGTGGCGGGCCACGATGGAGTCGAGCGCGGCCAGCGCGGCCTCGATCTTCAGGTCGCCCAGCGCCTCGGCGGCCTCGCGTCGTGCGTCCAGGCTGGGCGCGTTCCACGCCATCCGCGCCAGCACGGGCACCGCGCGCTCCGCCGGCTGCGCGCCCATCGCCTCCACCGCCTCGCGCTGCACCTCGGGGTCGCGGTCGCGCATTGCGATCCGCTCCAGGTCGCCCAGCGCCTCGGGGCTCTTGCTGTCGCCCAGCTGCTCGACTGCCTCACGCCGCACCTCGGGGCTCGCGGAGCCGGTGGCGAAGCGCAGGATGCGCGGGCGGCTGACCTGGGGTGGATAGCCGGCGATGGTTTCCACCGCCTCGCGCTGCACCTCGGGGTCGGTGTCGCGCGCGGCGATCTCGTCCAGCGCCGGCAGCCCGGCCCGCGCGGGAAGGTCGCCCAGCGTCTCCACGGCCTCGCGGCGC
>DASWMA010000083.1:0-3461 GCA_036399995.1 Longimicrobium sp.
TGGATGCACACGTCCACCGGCCCCGCGTCGCCCAGCCGGCCGGGGAGCTCCTCGAGGGTGGCGCGCAGCGGGGTCACCCCGGCACCGGCGGGCGGCGCCTCGCCGCGGTGCACGGCCACGATCTCCCACCGCCCCGGCTCCCGCGCCGCGCGCGCGAGAACGGCGCGCCCCACGCACCCGTTCGCGCCGGTGAGCAGGACCCGCAGCGGCCGGGTGCTCATCGCTCCACCGCGCGCACCCGCCAGCCGAAGCCGTCGCCCCGGTTGGCGTCCACCTCCAGCACCAGCACGGGGGCCGGGAAGGCCGCCCCGAAGCGTGGCGAGTACCACCCCTGCGCCGGCTCGCGCTCTCCCCGCACCACGCGGACGCGGTCGGCCCCGAAGGCCTCGATCGCCACCGCGCCCCCCGGCGACACGGCCTCGGCGCGGGCACCCTCCACCCGCACCTCCCAGTCGGGATGGAGATGGAGGAAGCTGCGCAGCGGCGCGCCGGCGGCCCCCTCCACCCGGTCGTCCACCCGCCACGCGCCGGCCCCCTCGCGGGTGATGGTGCGGCGGTGGAGGGCGCGGCGGTCGTGGAAGGGGCGGACCTCGCCGATGAGGCGGAAGTCCTCACCCTCGCGCGGGACCTCCACGGCGTGCACCTGGGCCATGCGCGCCACGCGGAAGGTGCCCCACACCTCGCTCTGCTCGCGCCCGGCGATCTCCACCGTGCTGTGGGCGCGGGTGGAGCGCTGCCAGGCGCGCAGCGGGTCGCCCTCGTAGCCGCGGGTGCCGCTGTCCACCACCACCCGCGCGCCGCCCAGGTCCAGCTCGAAGGAGAGCGCGTCGCAGTGCGCGTGCCCCGGCTGGTACCCCGGCCCCGGCGCGCCGCAGTCCACCACGATCCGCTCCCCCTCCCCTTCCCAGCCGAAGAAGCCGCCGTCCGGCAGCGCCCACGCGCCGCGGGGACGGGGAGGGAGGGAGCCGAGCGCCCGCTCCGTCAATGCGTTCAGCCACGGCGCGGGCGGGGCGCCGTCTTCGCCGCCGTCGTTGAACAGGTGGGGGATGCCGCCCGGGCGCGAGAGCCGCGTCCACGCCGCCGCCATCCGCCGCACCCGCTCGCGCGCGGCGTCGGGGACGCCGAAGCCGCACGCGTCCATCAGCGCCACGATCTCCACGAAGTCGCCGAGCGCCACTGCGTGGTACATCGGCGAGCGCTCGAAGTGCACCCCGTCGTCCAGCACCTGCTCGGACAGCTGCGACCAGAGCAGCTCCGTCCCCCGCGTCCGCCACCGCGCCGCCGGGCTTCCGGTGAAGAGGAGCCCGCCCAGCGCCAGCGCGTGCAGGTTCTTCTGCAGGTGGTTGGCCATCACCTGCCACTCCAGCCGCCGCTCGAGGAAGGCGAGCTGCGCGTGCAGCGAGGCGTCGAGCCGCGCGGTGAAGGCCGGGTCCAGCGCGCCGCCGAAGAGCGCGCGGGCGCGCGCCCAGTTCGCCGTGCGGAGCGACACGGGGTACGCCTCCCACCCGGGGCCGCGCGCGCCGGCGGTCTGGCGCATCCATCCCTCGGCCAGCGCTTCGAACCCCCGCGCGAAGGCGGCGTCGCCGGTGGCGCGCCACGCCCACGCCAGGTCCACCGCGAAGTCGAAGTAGTGGAGGTGGTACGTCCACAGCGGCGACCCATGGCGCGCCGTCCAGTCGACCGATGGAAGCGTCTCGGCGTGGCCGGCGAGCTCGAAGCGGCCGCCCAGCACCTCGCGGGCGTGGCGGAGCCGCGCCTGGGGCTCCCCCGCCCCGGCGGCCGCCCAGACGCCGGCCAGGGCGGCGGCGCGGCCCGCGTCGACCCCCGCGGCGGGCGGGGCGGCGGGGGCCGGGAGCCGCGCCTGCAGCCGGCGCAGGGGGCGGTACGCCAGCTGGCGCCAGCGCAGGCGGCGCGCGGTGCGCGCGGAGAGGAGGAGGCGGCTCAGCACCGTGCGCCGCTCAGCCCCCCGCCGCTTCCCCGGCCGACGCGGCCGCCCCGCGCCGGAGGAGCGAGCGCACCGCGCGGAACTTCCCCGTGCGGTCGCGGGGGATCTCGTCCACGTAGTCGAAGCGCACCTGCAGCGTGGGCGAGATCCAGCGGTGCATCTCCGACACGATGAAGCGCTCGTCGGCGGCCGAATAGCCGGGGCGGCGCACCACCTTCAGCACCACCTCGCCCAGCCGCTCCTGCACCACCTGGCACTCGCGCACGTTGTGCGTGTCCTTGAACACGTAGTCGAAGCGCATCACGCGCCCGCCCTCGGGGGTCAGCACGTAGTCGTCCTCGCGCCCCTCGATGCGGGCCAGGATGCGGTGCTGGCGCCCGCACGGGCAGAGGTGCCCCCCGGGCTCCCACACCCCCGCGTCGCCCACCTCGTAGCGGATGAAGGGGAACTCGGGGCAGGCGAAGCCGGTGGCCAGGATCGTCCCGCGCACCCGCCCGTCGGGAAGCGTCTCGGGGTCGCCGCACTCCAGCACCCCGTACTCCACGTCTTCGTGGTACGCCAGCCGCTCGCAGTGCGAGGCGTTCCCGCACCCCTCCGAGAAGCCGTACTGGTCGGTGAGCAGCGCGCCGGTGAAGGCCTCGATGTCGCGGCGCTGCACGTCGAGCATGTTCTCGGCGCCCGTGTCGATGATCCGCGGGCCGCGCTCCAGCTTCACCCCCGCCTCCATCGCCGTCCGCACCAGGGCGTGGATGATGGAGGGATAGCCGCCCCAGAACACGAAGTCGTGGCGCCCCAGGAAGTCGACGATGGCGCCGACCTTGTCGGGGGTGATGTGCTGCATGTTGAGGAGCGCCTGGTTGAAGGCGCGGTTCCAGCGCCAGAACGGCGGCTTCCGCTGCGCCGCCGGCACCACCAGCTTCCCGGTGAAGTTGGCGTGCCGCATCCCGAACTCGAGCCCGAAGCGGCGGCGGTGCCGCCACCACACCGCCCACTGGAAGGCCAGCGAGCGGTCGGTCACGTAGAAGTCGAGGCTCTTGCCGGTGGTGCCGCTGGTATGCGAGTGGCGGAGCGCCTTCGGGGGGGCGTTCGCCGCCTTCAGCCGGGGGAGGTTGGCGCGCACCTCCTCCTTGGTGAGCACCGGGAGCTTGGGCAGGTCGGCGCGCGAGCGCACGTCGGCCGGGGTCAGCCCCAGCGCGCGCATCCGCTCGCGGTGGAAGGGGACGTGCTCGTACGCGTGCCGGATGAGCAGCGCCACCTGCTCGTCCTGGTACGCGTCCATGTCGGCGCGGCTCCAGCGGTCCGACGCGGTCAGCTCGTCGAGCCGCCGCCGGAACTCGGGGCCGAAGCGCACCCGCGCCTCGCGCCAGCCGTACGCGCTGGCCGCCAGGTTCTGCGCGAACACGGGGAGGCGCGCGTACACGCCGGACGCCAGCTTCTCGTTCATTGCGGGGGCGCGCGCTCCGTCAGTCGGCGGCCGCGTCGGAGGCGCGGGGCGCGCGCTCCACCCGCCCCAGCC
>DASWMA010000084.1:0-1585 GCA_036399995.1 Longimicrobium sp.
GTTGACGCATCAAATCACCTGAAGCGTTACCGCACGGGGTGCTCGAACGTACAATCCAGATTAGCAGCCTCCGACCGCGCCTCGCTGGAAGGCAGCACCGCCCGCGGAGGACATCCTCCACGGGCGGTGCCGGGTTGCGGCCTGATGGTGGACAGCCGTTGCCGCCGGCCGGAAATCAGGTGAGATTTGTTCGAGGGGGAGCGCATCCGTGGGCGGCCCACCCCGCACACGGCCCCGTCCAGCTCGCGACTCCCCCTCGCTATCCTCCAGGCCGCTCGTCGCCAGCCGACGACGGCCGCTTCAGTCGGTTCCGCGGGGCCCGCTCGTCCGGCTCCCCGCGTCTCACGAAATCCAAAGCTGACCGGCCGCGTCACCCGCGGATCACCCACCGATCACCCGGTTGCGGTCTACGTGTAAGATGCTGCGAATCCACACGTTCGGCGCGCTGGCGGTGCGCAGTGGTGACCGTGCGATGGCCGGTGCGGCGGCCCAGCCGCGGCGCCTCGCCGTGCTGGCGGTGCTCGCGCGCGCCGGCGGCCGCGGCGTCACGCGCGACAAGCTGCTGGCGCTGCTGTGGCCCGACAGCCCCGAGGAGCCCGCCCGCCGCGCGCTGGCCCAGGCGCTGTACGCGCTGCGGCGCGACCTGGGGAGCGACGAGGCGTTCCTGGGCACCCGCGACGTGCGCCTGAACCCCGAGGTGATCGCCAGCGACGTGGGCGACTTCGAGGCCGCGCTGGCCGATGGCGATCCCGAGCGCGCGGTGGGGGTGTACGCGGGCCCGTTCCTGGACGGCTTCCGCGTGCCCGCGCTGGACGAGTTCGACCGCTGGGTCGAGACCGAGCGCGCCGCCCTGGCGCTGCGCTTCGCCGAGGCGCTCGAGGCGCTGGCCGAACGTGCCGCCGCGGCGGGCGACCACGCGGGCGCCGTGGCGTGGTGGCGGCGGCTGGCCGGTGCCGACCCGCTCAGCGCGCGCGTGGCTGTGCGCCTGATGCGCGCGCTCGACGCCGCGGGCGACCGAGCCGGCGCGCTGCAGCACGCGCGCATCCACGAGTCGCTGGTGGACGCGCACCTGGGCCTGCCGCCATCGCCCGAGGTGACGGCGCTCGCCGACCGCCTGCGCAGCGAGCCGGAGCCCGCCCGCCCCGCGCCGGCCGTCGCCGTCGCCCCGGCATCCGCTTCCGTCGACCCGCCGGAGCCCGCCTTCGCCGCCGCGCCGGATGCCGCCGCGCCCGATGCCGCCGCGGCGCCGGTCGTCGCGTCCGCGGGCGCAGGATCGTCGACGGACGCCCGGGACGATCGAGACGCGGATGCGGAGGGTGGCGCGGCGCTGCCCGATCCGCCGGCCGCTGCCGATGCGGGGGACGCGGTGAACGATCACGGCCGCGCGCTCGCCATCTCTCCAGCGGATCGGCGAGATCGACCCCACGAGACGGGACGCCGCGCGAGCCGGCTGCGGATCGCGGGGATGGCGGTGGCCGCGGCGCTGGTGGTGGTGCTGACCGCGTGGCACGCGCTGCGGCCGCGGGGCGAGCGCGGGCGGCCGCTGCTGGCCGTGGGCCGGGTCGCGAGCTACACGGGCGACGCG
>DASWMA010000085.1:0-2294 GCA_036399995.1 Longimicrobium sp.
CCCCCCCCCCCCCCCCCCCCCCCCCCGCCGCGGCCGCGCCGATGCCGGTCGCACCGCACCGCAGCGTCGGCCGCGTCACCCCTTCTCCCGCGGTTCGGGAGAAGGGGCCGGGGGATGGGGGCTCGTCGTTCTTCCCGCAAGCGCGCTCCATCCCTATCTTCTCATCCCGATCCCCCCGCCGGTCCGGCCACCCCACGTCTCCCCGCCCGCATGCACACGCCGACCCGCTTCCCCGCGCGCCGGAGCTCCGCGTCATGAACGGCCTGCGCATCACCCGTCCGCCCGACACCTCGGCGCCGCTGCAGCCCGGTTCGCACGGGTCCGGCGCCACCTTCGTGTCGGTGGGCACGTCGCACTTCGCGCGGTGGTTCGCGCAGCTGCTGCCGCTGTTCCCGCAGTGGCGGTGGGTGCTGCACTGCGACCCGCACCTCTTCCGCTTCCCCGACGAGTGGTACCGCGAGCCCGACGCGGCCCCGGGCGACGCGGCCCAGCTGGGCTGGGTGGAGGGGATGGTGCTGGACGAGCGCGACGACTGGAAGCTGGTGGAAGGCGCGTGGCTGCAGGCCGTGGCCGGCTCGCTGCTCGACGACTGGGCCGACTTCTTCGCCCTGCGCGAGCCGGCGGAGGGGCTGGACGGCTTCGTGGAGCGCTACTGGGCCGCCGACACGCCCGAAGCCGCGCACGCGCTGATCACCAGCGTCGTGGCGCTCCACTTCTCGTGCCTGGACGGCGCCGTGTGGGAGGTGCACGCCGCCGACCCCGCGCTGCTCGACGCCGTCCGCGCGCACGTCGCCACCATCCCCGGCGCCGCCGCGGCCGAGAGCTCGCTGATGCAGAGCCTGCGACGCTACGAGCCACACGCCTGATCGTCCGGCCGGCTACGAACTGCCGGACGATCCGCGCGTCGCCTCGCGGTTCCGTACCTCCGTACCCCCGTACCTCCGCACCGGGATGAAGCGCATCCTCCTTCTCGCCGCCGCGGGCCTCGCCGTCGCCACACCCGCATCCGCGCAGCGTGGCGACGACTTCAACCCGGTCATCCGCCTGACCACGACCAAGCCCGTGCGCACGGCCTACCGTGTCGCCCTCGACGTGCTGAACGCGGGCGGCTACCGCGTCGCGATCAAGAGCCTCGACGCCGAGCTGAGGACCCACTCGTTGCTGGCGGACGGCAAGGAGGCGCACGCGCTGGTGCGGATCGTCTTCGAGAGGGAGAGGGATTCCACGGTCTACGTGGTGATGGCCCTGGTCGCCGACTCCACGGGCCGCGCCATCTGCCACACCGACCGCTGCCTGGCCCAGGTTCTGGCCGTGGAGGGGATGATCTCCACCACGATCGAGAAGGGGCTGAACAGCCTTCCCGCGCGCGGGCGCACGCTGGGCGACTCGCTGGCGGCCGCGAAGGCGTACGGCTACACGCCGGAAACCGCCATCCGCGTGCGCGGCCCCGGCGACCCGGACGCGACGGACGAGCACGACTACCTGAACACGCTCCGCGGCCCCGGCGGCGAGCGCGTGAGCTGGCTGCGCCTGGGAAGCTGCTGCGAGTTCAGGACCCCCAACGGCCTGAACGGCCAGGGCGGGCTGCTGGATGCCTACGAGGTGATGGTCCCCGGCATGGACGCGCCGGTCACGCTGTACTTCAACATGTACGACCCGCCGAACACCTCCGAGGTGCCGCACGGCTTCACCCGCGTCGCGACCGGCCCGCCCAGCACCTGACGCCGCCGCGGCGGCCGGGCAACGCTCGGCGGGAGGATGGAATCGAACACCCCAGGCCCCGGCGCTCGCCGGCTTCGTCGTCGCATCCTTCCGACCCTCTCATGGACATTCTCCCGGTACGCCGCGCGGTTCTCGCGCTCATCCTTACGTTCATCGCGGCGCCGTCCGCCGGCGCGCAGCGGGTGATCCGCCTTCCCGAGCAAGACCGGCCGCTCACCGGGCGGGTGGCCACGGTGTTCACCATCGGCGCCATGGAGGGGCGAAGCTGGGAGATGCTGAGCAACGCCGACCAGGCGGTGTTCGACCGCGACGACAACCTGTACGTGCTGGACCGCGGCAACGCGCGCGTGCTGATGTTCGACCGCGCCGGGCGCTTCGTGCGGCAGCTGGGGCGCAAGGGCGGCGGCCCGGGCGAGCTGGAGGTGCCCTTGAGCGTGGCCGTGCTGGCCGGCGGCTGGGTGGCCGTGCTGGACCTGGCGCACCAGAACGTGAGCCTGTTCGGCGCCGACGGCCGGTTCGTCCGCACGGTGCCCTGGAACCGCGAATGGGGGATGCCGGGGCGCCAGTTCCAG
>DASWMA010000086.1:0-2637 GCA_036399995.1 Longimicrobium sp.
CGCCAGTGGCGCTCCATGGCGGCCGCCAGCGCACCGCCGCGCCCCACGCCCAGGTGCTCGGCCACGGCGGCGTGGTCCGGCAGGCGGCGCGTCCAGGCGGGGGTGAGCGGAAGACGGCCGTAGCAGTAGAGCCGCACCGTCAGCGCCTGGAGGTCGCCGGTGCCGAGGGTGGCGGCGTAGCGCACCGCCTGCCGCGCCAGCCGCGCCGCGGCACCGCCCTCCGGATCGCCGGTGCGGCGCGGGGGGGGATCGAGAAGGGGAACGATGCCGGCAGGCGCGCCGGCGGATGCGTGTGCGCTCATGCGGTGGTCGGGTCGCGGTAAGATGGCGTGGGGGCGCCGGACGGCCCTGATCGCCGGAGGTCCGGCGCCCCGCGTGATGGATCGGCCAGCCTCAGCCGCCGCGCTCCTGCCCTTCTTCACCGCCCTGCGCGTCCTGCTCCAGCCTGGCGCGGTGCTCGCGCACCTCGTCGAGCGCCGCCTGCAGCCGCTCCTCGAGCTCGGCCGCCTGTGCCGGGTCACTCGGGAGCCCGCCGCCCGCCTCGTGCTGCTCGATCTGCTGCAGCTGCGCCCGCAGCTGCGCCTTCAGCGCCGCGAGCTGGGCCGGGTCGGGGCCAAGGCCGGGGTGATGCGTGAACCCCTGCGCGCACACGGGCCCGATCGTCCACGGCAGGCAGTGGGTGAGCGCCGGGCACGGGTGCTGGGTGTACGAGCCGTGGCACACCGGCAGCACGGTGACCGTGCAGGCGCCGCACGCCGCCGGCACGTTGGCCACGGTCATGTTCTGCGTGCACCCCAGGCAGGGGTTGGTGACGTTCGAGCAGCCGCCGCACGCCGCCGGCACGTGGGCCACGGTCATGTTCTGCGTGCACCCCAGGCAGGGGTTGGTCACATGGCTGCACCCGCCGCACGCCGCCGCCGGGTCGATCGTGACGTGCTGCGTGCACCCCAGGCAAGGGTTGGTGATGTGGCTGCACCCGCCGCAGAAGGTGACCGCCTGCGTGCAGCCCAGGCAGGGGTTGGTGATGTGGCTGCACCCGCCGCAAACGGTGACCGCGTGCGTGCAGCCCAGGCACGGGTTGGTGACGTGCGAGCACCCGCCGCACGCCGCCTGCCCGGCGGCGAAGGTCCACGACCCGGTACACCCCAGGCACGGGTTGGTGACGTTGCCGCACCCGCCGCCGGACTGGCCTTCGCCACCGCCCAGCGGAAGGTCGACACTCAGGTCCTTGATGCGAAACCGTGGCATTGTACTCCTGTGGGGTTGCAAGAGGTGAAACATTGAAACGAACGGAGGCGATCAGGGCCTCACGACAAGGAACCCGTAACAAAGAGTAACGAGAGTGACTTCAAAAACTGCGACGTATTTTTGTAGCAGAACACAGAATATCCTTATGCGAGCTTCTTTGCAAGGGTGATGTTCGGAGGTGGTGAACCCGTCATGCGGTCGCCCCCCCGGCCGAGCCAGGACCGAACCGGGATCTGGGAGCGACGCGGCACGGTCACATGTGGAGGTTGAAATCCCTGGGATGTACGACGGCACGCTGAAGTACGACCTGGCCCAGCTGATCGCCGACATCCGCGCCCTGCGGCGCGAGGAGCAGACGTAGCACGCCGGTGCCGGCCGTCTCTGGACAGGCGTCTCCAGCCTGGGAGCGTCCGTGGTTCCCGGGCCGATGGCTACGCCGCGGGAAGCCGCAGTGTGAAGGTGCTCCCCACCCCGAGGGTGCTCTCCACCGCCAGGTCGCCGCCCATCCCGCGCGCCAGGTTGCGGCTGATGGAGAGCCCCAGCCCGGTTCCGCCGGCGGTGCGGGCCAGGTCGGAGCGCACCTGCACGAACGGCTCGAAGATCACCTCCAGCTTGTCCGGGGGGATGCCGATCCCCGTGTCGCGCACGGTGAAGCGCACCTCGGCACCCACGGCGCCGCACGACAGGTCCACGCTTCCGCCGGGGCGGGTGAACTTGACCGCGTTGGAAAGCAGGTTCACCAGCACCTGGCGCAGCTTGTCCTCGTCGGCCAGCACCACCAGCTCGGCGGGGCACGGCGCCACCCGCAGCGTGATCCCCTTGTCCCACACCTGCGGCGAGATCATCCCGCCCACCCCGGCCAGCACCCCGCGCACGGGGACCTCCACGCAGTCGTAGTGCACCGATCCCGTCTCGAGCTTGGCGTAGTTCAGCACCTCGTTGATCAGCCCCAGCAGGTGCCGCTGGCTGCTCTGGATGCGCTTCAGGTCGTCGCGCTGCTGCTGGGTGACGGGGCCGCGGATCCCCATCTCGATCAGGTCGGCGTAGCCGCCGATGGCGTTGAGCGGGGTGCGCAGCTCGTGGCTCATCACCGCCAGGAACTCGCTCTTGGCCAGGTTGGCGGCCTCGGCCTCCTCCTTGGCCTCGCGCAGCGCCGCCTCGCCGCGGGCGCGCTCGGTCACGTCGCGAAAGCTCCACACCCGGCCCACCGTGCGCTCCTCCACCTTCTGCACCCGCGAGAAGCGCTCGATCACCCGCCCGTCTGCCAGCTCCAGCACGTCGAAGCTCTCCGGCGGCGACTCGGCCTGGATGGCGGCGATCCGGGCGACGAAGGCGCCGGGGTCGGCGAAGTGCCCGCTCATCAGCGCCACCACCTGGCGGTGCTCGCCC
>DASWMA010000087.1:0-3561 GCA_036399995.1 Longimicrobium sp.
ACACGCCAGGTGACGTGGACGGTGGTCTCGGTGATGCCGTACATGTTCACGAGCTGGGGACGATCATCCCCCCGCCGTTCCACCCAGCCCCGCAGCGTGGCCGGCTCCAGCGCCTCGCCGCCGAACACGACGTACCGCAGGGCGAGATCGCGCATCTCCCCGCTCCCGGCCGCCTCCTCGTCCGCGCGCATCAGCGGGCGGAAGGCGGAGGGGGTTTGATTGAGGACCGTGACGCCCTCATGCTCCAGCAGCGCGTAGAACTCGTCCGGCGAGCGCGATACGTCGAACGGGACGACGACGAGGCGGCCGCCGTACAGCAGCGCGCCCCAGATCTCCCAGACCGAGAAGTCGAAGGCGAAGGAGTGGAAGAGGGTCCACACGTCCTGCGCGCCGAACCCGAACCACGCGTCCGTCGCGGCGAAGAGGCGGACGACGTTGGCGTGCGTGACCTGCACGCCCTTCGGCCGTCCGGTCGATCCGGAGGTGTAGATGACGTACGCCAGCGACCCAGGACGGACGTCGATCGCCGGCGCGTCCGCGGGCTCGGCGGCGATCGCGCCGGCGTCGCACTGCAGGCAGAGGATCGTCGCTCCGGCCGGGACGCGGCCGCGCAGCGCCGAGGTGGTCAGCACGATCTCCGCGCCCGAATCCTCCAGCATGTACGCCAGGCGGTCTTCGGGATACGCGGGGTCGAGCGGAAGGTAGCCCGCGCCGGCCTTCAGGATCGCCAGGATGCCGACGACGGTTTCCACCGAGCGGTCGACGAACAGGCCGACCAGCGCGTCGGGCCGCGCGCCCAGCTTCACCAGCCGGTGGGCGATGCGGTTGGCGCGCGCGTCCAGCTCGGCGTACGTGACGGATTCGCCGCCGAACGTCACCGCGGCCGCGCCGGGCGTGCGCGCCGCCTGCGCGGCGAACAGCGCCGGGAGCGCATCGTTCACGTCGAACGAAGCCGTGGCGGAGCCCGCGGCCACCAGCGCCGCGCGCTCGTCCGCCGACAGCGGGGAGAGCGAGCCCAGCGGACGCTCTTCCGCGGCGGCCAGCGCCTCCAGCAGCCGCAGGTAATGCGCGGACATCCGCCGCATCGCTTCCGGTTCGAAGCGGTCGGCGTCGTAGGTGAGGCGCACCTCGGTGCCGCCGGGGAGCGGGGCCACGGCCAGCGTCAGCGCGTAGTTGGTGCGCTCCAGCGGCTCGGCGTCGGCGGGCTCCATGTCACCCGCGTCGGCGACCTCGCCGGGGCCGGTGGGGACGGGATAGTTCTCGTAGACGAACAGCGTTTCGAAGAGCTCGCGCCCCGGCTCCACGCCGGCCCAGCGGCGGACGTCCACCAGCGGCGCGTAGTCGTACTGCCGCGCCTCGGCCTGGCGCGCCTGCAGCCCGCGCAGCCACGCCCACCCCGGCTCGGTGGACGAAACGCGGGCGCGCACGGCGATGGTGTTCACCAGCATTCCCACCATCTCGTCGGCGCCCTCCAGCTCGGGAGAGCGGCCGGATACCACGTTGCCGAACGCCACGTCGCCCTCGCCCGTGTAGCGGGCCAGCAGCAGCGCCCACGCGCCCTGGAACAGCGTGGTGGGGGTGAGGCCCGCCGCCGCCGCCCGGGCGCGCAGCCGCTCCGAGCCCGCGCGGCTCACCCGCGCCCGCGCCTCGCCGAACACGGCGGGGGCGTGGCCGGGGGCCGCGGGGCGCGCCGCCGGGAGGGGCGCGGCGCCCTCGAAGCCGGCCAGCTCGCGGCGCCAGAACGCCTCGGCCGCGCCGCGGTCGCTGGCCTCCAGCATCGCCACGTGGTCGCGGAAGGGCCGCCGCTCCACCAGCGCCGGCGCCTGTCCCGTGGCGAAGGCGTGGTACAGCGCCACCAGGTCGTCCACCACCCGCGGGTTCGACCAGCCGTCCAGGAGGAGGTGGTGGAAGCTCCACAGCAGCTCCCACGCATCGTCCCCCGTGCGGACGAGCGCGGCGCGCATCAGCGGCGCCCGCTCGGGCGCGAAGCCGCGCGCCCGGTCGGCCGCAAGGTGCGCGGCGATGCGGGCCTCGACCTCGTCGTGCGAAACACCGCGCCAGTCGAGCCGCTGCAGCGGCGCCCGCGCGCCGCGCAGCACCACCTGCAGCGGGCGCTCCAGCCCGCGCCAGGCGAAGGCGGTGCGGAGCACGGCGTGGCGCTCCACCAGCGCATCCCAGGCACGCGCCAGCACGTCGCCGTCGATCGCGCCCATGGGGAGGCGGGCGTCGGCGTGGTAGGCGCCCGCGCCCGCGGGGCTCTCCAGGGCGTGGAAGAGCATCCCCTCCTGCAGCGGTGTGAGCGGATACACGTCGTCCACGGTGCCGCGGGGCCCGGCGCCGACCTCGGCCAGCGCGCGGTCGAGCGCGGCCTGGCCCACGCCGGCCAGCGGGAAGTCGGACGGGGTGTAGCCTCCGGCGGACTGGCGGCAGTGCGCCACGATCTCGCGCAACGCTTCCACGAACGCGTCCGCCACGCGCTGTACGTCGGCCCCCTGGAAGCGGTGGCCGGGGTAGATCCAGCGGGCGTGCAGCCGTCCGCCCGTGACCGTGGCGAGCACCTGCACCGCGCTCGCCCGCCGGTTGCGCGGCGACTGGTGCGCGGCCACGCTCTCGCGCGTGCCGTGGAGCCACGCGTGACCCGCGGGGCCCGAGCCGCCGCCGCTCTGGCCCAGGTAGTTGAAGTTCACCTCGGGCACGGGGAGCGCCGCCAGCCGGCCGGCCAGCTCGCCGTCCTCCGACATCCAGCGCACCGCGCCGAAGCCGATCCCCTTCCGCGGCACGCTGCGCAATGTCTCTTTTGTCCACCGCAGCAGCGCCCCGGCGTCGGCGGCATGCGCGTCGAGCAGCAGCGGGAACGCGCTGGTGAACCAGCCGGCGGTGCGCGACAGGTCCACGTCGGCGAACAGCTCCTCGCGTCCGTGCCCCTCCACCTCCACCGCCACGGCGCTTCCGCCGGTCCACCCGCCCACCGCGCGGGCGAGCGCGGCGAGGAGGGCGTCGTTCACCTGCGTTCCGTAGACGGGGGGCACCTCCTGCAGCAGGGCGCGCGTGGTCTCCTCGTCCAGCGCCACGTCCACGGCCCGCGCATCGGCCTCCAGGTCGCCGCCGTCAGGGGCGCCGGCGGGGAGCGGGCGGGCGGCGCTCCACGGCTGGTCCAGCCACCACCGCGCGTCGGCCGCGGCCTGGGGGGCGTTCGCCCACTCGGCCAGCCGCTCGGCCCAGCGGCGGTACGACGCGGTGCGCGGCGGGAGAGCGATCTCCATCCCGCCCAGCACCTGCCGGTACGCCGTCTCCAGGTCTTCGCGCAGCGGCTCCCACGAAACGGCGTCCACCGCGTGGTGGTGGATCACCCACAGCAAGCGGTCGGGCTCACCCTCCCCCGTGCGGTAGAGGACGAGCCGGGTCAGCGGGCCGTGCTCCAGGCTGAGCCCCGCCTGCGCACCGGCCACGTGCGCCTCGATGGCGGCGGAGAGCTCGTCGCCCGCCAGCGCGGTGAAGTCGGCTACCTCCAGCGGCACGTCGCCGCCCGGGGCGGTGAACGCCTGCGTCCACGCGCCGTCG
>DASWMA010000088.1:0-2985 GCA_036399995.1 Longimicrobium sp.
AGCCGAAGCAGTCGCGGATGCCCAGCCGCGCGAGCAGGTTCTCCAGCTCCCTCGACGGCGTGCCCGACGCGGTGTGCAGTGTGTATCCGGCGTCGCGCAGCGCGCGCACGGCATCCGGCGCGCCGGCGATCGGCGCGTGCACGCGCGCGCTGACGTGCTCGTGCGCGCCGCGGGCGATCTCGATCGCCGGTTCGTCGGGCGGCACCGGAACGCCGACCGCCTCGCACATCCCCGCGATCCACGCAAGATCGTACGTCCGCAGGAACTCGCGGTGCGTGGCGAACGCATCCATCCGCCCACCTACGTCTGCCCAGACATGAGGAAAAACCTCGCGGTTCGCCGCGGCCCACGCCTGGGGCGTGCGGCCCAGCCGGGGCGCCAGGTACTCGCCCACGTGCCGCGGCCACTGCTCCGCCCGCAGCCGGTTGTCGTTGATCGTGCCGCCGTCGTCGATGAAGATGACGGGCGAGCGCGGGCCGATGGTCATATCAGGTGATCGTCGCGAGTCGGCAGATCGCAATCCACAGCCGCGCAGGATCGCCGACAGGAGCGAAGGGATTTTCTCTGCTCCTCTCTGCTGCTCTGCGTGAGACCCGCCGTTCCGTCAGCCGGCCGACGAGCGGTAGATGGATCCGAGCGCGGCGCGCAGCTCGGGCGGGAGGGGCGTGGGGGTGCGCGCGTCGCGGTCCACGTACACGTGCACGAAGTGGCCTTCGGCGGCGGCGACGTCGTCTCCCTCGCGGAAGATGCCGAGCTCGTAGCGGACGCTGCTGGTGCCCAGGTGGGCCACGCGGATCCCCACCTCCACCGCGTCGGGGAAGGCGAGCGGGCGGTGGAAGCGGCACCCCGTCTCCACTACCAGGCCGATCACCGGGCTGCGGTCGATGCGCAGCACGCCGCGGTCGATCAGGAAGCGGTTGACGGCGGTGTCGAAGAATGAGTAGTAGACCACGTTGTTCACGTGGCCGTACGCGTCGTTGTCCATCCACCGCGTGGGGACGGCCAGGAAGTGCGCGAACTCGTCGCGCGCGGCGGGCGGGGGCCGGCTCACCCGGGCACCACCACGGCGCGGCCCACCACCCTCCCCCGCCGCATCTCGTCCAATATCCGCGGCACCTCGTCCATCGGGTGGCAGGCCACCGGCAGCGGCCGCACCGCGTGCTCGCGGACCAGCGCCAGCAGCTCGCGCAGCTCCCGCAGGCTGCCCGTGTACGAGCCGCGGATGGTCGCGTTGCGCAGGGGGAGGAACTGCGTGGGCATCGTCATCTCGCCGCCGAAGAGGCCAACGATCACCAGCGTGCCGTTCTTCGCCAGCACCGCCTGCCCCAGCCCCACCGTCTGCGACGAGCCCACGAAGTCGACCACCGCCGCCACGCCGCGCCCCTCCGTGCGCCGCATCAGCTCCTCCCGCGCGTCGGCGCCGGACGCGTCGATCACGGCGAAGTCGCCGAACTCGCGCGCCGCATCGAGCTTGCGTGCGTCCAGGTCCACGAAGGTGACGCGCGCCTCCGTCATCGCGCGCACGATCTGCGCGGCCATCAGCCCCAGACCGCCGGCGCCCACCATCACCAGCTCGTCATCGGCCTGCAGCGGCGGCACCTTGCGCAGCGCGCTGTAGGCGGTGAGCCCGGCGCAGGCGTACGACGCCGCCTCCTCGGGCCGCAGGGTGCCGATGTCCAGCAGGTAGCGCGCGTCGGGCACCAGCACGTGGTCGGCATAGCCGCCGTGGGTGAGGACGCCCAGCGAGCGCATCCCCGAGCAGTGGTTGGAGCGGTCGTCGGCGCAGTGCCGGCAGCAGCCGCAGCCGATCCACGGGAACACCAGCCGCACGTCGCCCGCCGCCACGCCCTCCGCTTCCGGACCAACGGCGAGCACCTCGCCCACGATCTCGTGGCCCAGGGTGAGGGGGAGCGTCACGCCGCGGTCCTTCACGTAGCTGCGCGTGGGGCCCTCACCGTAATAGCCGTCCCACAGGTGCAGGTCGGAGTGGCAGACGCCGGTGGCCAGCGTGCGCAGAAGCACCTCGCGGTCGCGCGGCTGGGGCGTCTCCCCCTCGCGCCACTCCAAGGGCGCGCCGAACTCCACCAGCTGCAGGCTCCTCATCCAGCGCTCCCGATCGGGGGTGGACTGATCACACGGGGGATGTCGGCCAATCCGAGAAATCTCTGCCCATCTCACGGAAACTCGTCATCCGAAGCCGGCCCCGCGGCCATCGCTGTATGGTCGATCGGTCGCGGGCGAAGGATCTGTGGCCGGTCGCTGCAGAAACCGGTGGTAGCGCAGCGTACAGGATAAATCCTTCGCGCTGCGGCCATCGCGGCGGCCTCGGCACAACGGGGTCGCGCTCAGGATGACGAGCAACGGTGCAAAGGTACGGTCGATCGGCGTGGCCGGCTCAGGATCTCACTCCGCCACCACGAAGCTCTTCGCCGCCCGGCACTTCTGCGGGTCGGCCACCGGCTCGGAGAACCGCGGGGTGATGCGCGCGCCCACCAGCGGCGCGCCGTCGGCCCGCAGCTCCGCGCGGTACATGCGGCCGGTGGCCTTCATCACCACCGGCGCTCCCACCCTGCCGTCGGCGAAGACGGGCGCGGCCAGCATGGCCGCGCGCGGCGTGCGGACCGCACGCACCACCATCACCTGCGCCCCTTCGCGGGCGGGGAAGCCGAGCCGGAGCGTAGCGCCGGCGTCACAGTAGCGCCACCCGGCAGCCGCGGGCTGCGCCGTGTGGGGAAGGGCGCGCGCGGTGGCGTTCTCGTACAGCGACAGGGTGATGCCGGCGCCCTGCTCCCATTGCCCGCGCGCCAGCCGCAGCAGCGCCCCGTGCTGGTACATCCACGGCGCGGGAGACTCGCGCGGGCCCGCGTCGGTGCACTCGTACGTGTGCGTCGCCACCACCCAGCGGTGCCGGGGCAGCTCCTCGGCCCACCAGGGCGCGCGAACCTGCCGCCCCTCGCACGGCACGGGCTTGAGCATGGTCTGCGG
>DASWMA010000089.1:0-17407 GCA_036399995.1 Longimicrobium sp.
CGCTGGCGCCGGCGCTTGTTCCGGGGCTGCGCCCCATCGCGGTCACCCTGCGCGCGCACGGCGAGAGCGACACACCCGAGGAGGGCTACACCGTGGCCCGGTTCGCCGCCGACGTGCTGGCGGTGATGGACGCGCTGGAGATCGAGCGGGCGGCGCTGGTTGGGCACTCGCTGGGCGGCGCGATCGCCACGCGCGCGGCGGCCGAGGCGCCCGGGCGCATCTCGCACGTGGTGTATCTCGACGCGCTGACCGACCACGTGGGGATGGGGCGGATCCAGGCGCGCTGTCCGGCCCGCCCGCCCGCGCCGCCCGCCGGCGGCGACGACGCGGCCGAGCGCGCCTGGACGCGCCTGTACACGTACGGCACCTGGAACGACGCGGTGGAGGCCGACTGGCTGGCCCGCCCCGCGCGGCCGGTGCGCGTGCGCCGGCGCGAGCTGCTGGCCGAGCTGGTGGACGACGCCGAGCACACATCGGAGCCGTTCGAGGCCCTGCAGTGCCCGGCGCTGGCGCTGATGGCGCACGAGAGCCTGCGCACGCAGCTTCCCTGGCTGGAGCGCGGCGACCCGAGGCTCGAGGCGGCGCGCGAGTGGCTGCGCGAGGTGCGCACCCCCTGGCGCCGCGCCGCGGCCGCGCGCTTCTTGCGCGAGGCGCCGCACGCGCGCGTGGCCGAGATCCACGGCAACCACTTCTTTTTCCTCACCGCGCCCGGCCGCACCGCCGCCGAGATCCGCGGCTTTATCCTCTCCTGACACTCGGCGGATCTTCGTCGTGAGCCGAGCCCGGCGAAAAGCGACGCTGCGTGAGGGATGCGCGCCCGAAGGGCCGGGACGCCGCCGCGCGTGGCGGGTATGGAGGGATCGGCTGGATGCCTGGCGCGGCGGTGGCCCGGCGCGGTTGGGCACGGTTGTATCGTGCCCTACCGCGCGCGCAGCCCGGCCCGGAGCGCAGCGGAGGGACACGCCCACACCCTGCTGTTCCTGCTTTCCGGCGGGACCTCGCCCGGCAGGGTGGCAGATAACTCCTAACAAGACCGCCAGATGACGCAGGAACTGGGATACGTGGACCCCGGCTACCTGGACGCCGCCGCGCGCCTGGTGGCCGGAGGGAAGCGGCTGAGCTACGAGCGGATGCGCGTCGCCCCCGGCGCCACGGTGCTGGACGTGGGGTGCGGCCCGGCCACCGACACCCTTCCGCTGGCCGGGCTGGTGGGCCCCGGCGGCTTCGTGCACGGCATCGACCGCGACGCCGAGATGGTGGCCGAGGCCGAGCGCCGCGCCGCCGCCGCGGGGCTCACCGGCCGCGTGGAGCACCGCGCGGGTGACGCGTACGCGTTGCCGTGGGAGGACGCGACCTTCGACGCCGTGCGCTGCGAGCGCCTGTTCCTGCACCTGGACCGCCCCGAGCGGGCCACGGCCGAGATGGTGCGCGTGACGAAGCCGGGCGGCCGGGTGGTGCTGATGGACACCGACTGGGGAACGCGCTCGGTGGACACCCCCGAGGTCGACCTGGAGCGGCGGCTCGCGCGGGTGCTGGCCGAGCGGTGCATGGCCAACGGCTACTCGGGGCGGCGCCTGTGGGGGCTGATGAAGGAGGCTGCGGTGCACGACCTCTCGGTCGACCTCGTCCCCCTGCACGTGGACAGCTACGCGTTCTGGAGCCTGCTGTCGCGGATGGAGATGGCCTTCGACGTGGCGGTGCGCGCGGGGGTGATGACGGCCGACGAGGTGCGGCGGCTGGACGACGCGTTTCGCGAAAAGGACGCGGCGGGCACTTTCTTCGCATCCACCACCGTGGTGCTGGTGGCGGGGACGCGGGTGTGAGCCCGCGCCGGGTGCCCGGCGCGGGCGCTTCCGGACGTTCCCCGTGCCGGCGCCACCTCCCCTTCGCGCCGGCCGGGCACCCTTCCACGTTCTCCGCACCGTTGATGAAGCGACTCCTTCCCGCCCTGTTCCTTCCGCTGTTCGCCTGCGCGCCGGTGGTGACCCACGGCCCCCGCGTGAACCCCGGCGCCGAGCTGGT
Source organism: Longimicrobium sp. (assembly GCA_036399995.1). Lineage (GTDB taxonomy): Bacteria > Gemmatimonadota > Gemmatimonadetes > Longimicrobiales > Longimicrobiaceae > Longimicrobium. Next base: position 2,023 of record DASWMA010000089.1, read on the forward strand.
GATGACGCTGGGCGCGCCCCGCCCCTTCTGCGGCAGCAACACCGACACCGAGTGCAACGCCGGCCTCACGCCGATGTGGGGCGCCGGGGTGCGCTACGGCTTCGTGCCCGGCGACCCCGCCGGCGTGGCCGCCCTGGCGGGGCTGTCGCTCCCCATCGCCGACCCGCTGGGCACCGAGCTCGACGTGTTCGTGCAGGGCCCGTCGCCTGGGCTTTGGGCGTTCGGCGGGGGCGCGCTGTGGTCGCCGCGGCACCTGATGCCGTACGCGCAGATCGGGCAGCTCCCGCCGGGCGGCGGGTCGGGGTGGTACCTGACGGCCGGCTACGCGCACCTGTACCGCGACCCCACGGTGGGGGTGGACCAGAGCGACGACGACGGCCAGGTGATGGTGCAGCCGCCGCGCTACTTCGCGCCCGGCGCCGCGGTGCGCCTGGCCCGCAACGACGGGTCGGCGTACACCTTCTACCTGCAGGGCGCCTTCGGGTCGTACGTGGACCGGGAGCCGCAGTTCGGTCCCGGCGAGCCGGTGTACCTGGAGGTGCGCAAGCCCGTGCGCACGGTGCTGTTCGGCGTGGTGATGGCGGTGGAATTCGGCTCCCTCCGCCTCCCCGGGCACGTGCCGCGCCCCGCCCCGCGGCCGATCCCGATCCCGTAGCGAGCGGCGAGCCGTTCCGCGAAAGCCCCCGGCAAATGGCGCCGGGGGCTTCGTTTTGTCAGATTGAACCCCGGCGACGTCGCCTTTCCCTCCCGCTTCCCGGTTTTCCATCCCGATGGACGTGGTCATACAGCACCTCTGGAAGACGTACCCCAACGGCACCACCGCGCTGCGCGACGTGTCGCTCACCATTCCGCCGGGGATGTTCGGGCTGCTGGGGCCCAACGGGGCGGGGAAGAGCACGCTGATGCGCATCCTGGCCACGCTGCAGGAGGCAGAGAGTGGCACGGCGCGGCTGGGCGAGATCGACGTGCTGCGCGACCTGGACGCCGTCCGGCGCACGCTGGGCTACCTCCCCCAGGAGTTCGGCCTGTACCCGCGCGTGACCGCCGAGGACATGCTGGACCACTTCGGCCTGCTGAAGGGGCTGGTGGATGGGCGCGAGCGGCGCGAGACGGTGCACGCGCTGCTGCAGCAGACCAACCTCTACCACGCCCGCCGACAGAAGCTGGGCAGCTTCAGCGGGGGGATGCGGCAGCGCTTCGGGATCGCGGTGGCGCTGATCGGGCGGCCGCGGCTGATCATCGTGGACGAGCCCACCGCGGGGCTCGACCCCGCCGAGCGCGCGCGCTTCCTGAACCTGCTGAGCGAGCTGGGCGAGAGCGCGGTGGTGATCCTCTCCACCCACATCGTGGAAGACGTGAGCGAGCTGTGCACCCGCATGGCCATCATCGCCGGCGGGCGGATCCTGCTCGAGGGCGAGCCCGCGGCCGCGGTAGGCGCCATGCGCGGCCGCGTGTGGCGCCGCCAGGTGGACCGCGCCGACCTGCCGGGCTACGAGCAGGCGCTCCCCGTGATCTCCACCACGCTGGTCGGCGGCCGCACCGTGATCCACGTCTACGCCGACGCCCCGCCCGACCCCACCTTCGAGCCGGTGGAGCCGGACCTGAAGGACGTGTATTTCACGGCGATCCGCGGGATTCCCATCACCCCGCCGGGAACCGGCGCGCCCGCGCCGCCGGCACCCGCCACGGCGTTCGTCACCCGCGTGCTGGGGGGCGAGCCCGACGCGCCACCGCAGGCCCAGCCGTTCGGCGCGCCCGGGCATCGCGCGGACACCGCGTCCAGCGGGTGGTCGCCGCATCCACCGGCGTCGCCACACGAGCCGCGGACGCCCGGTGCGCCCGCCGATCCGCCATCGTCCGGCCCCCCCACGATCGCGCCGTCCGAAGACGTCCGGTCCATCGCCGGCGAGCCGCGCCCGTCGGCCGCCGATGCATTCGCGGGCGAGACGCGGACCGACGCGGCGCAGCAGCCCCCGGCACCCCCGCCGCATCCGCCGGCGACGCCGGAGCAGGCGCGCGGCGGGGCGGGGGCGGCGCACATGCCGAGCTTCGGCGAGGCGCCGGCCCAGCGGCGGCGGGCCGAGGGTGACGGCCCGGACGGGGGGGAGGCGCCGTGAAGAGCATCTTCCGGCTCGCCGCGTTCGAGCTGCGCACGCAGCTGCGGCGCGTGGTGACCTGGGTGTACTTCTCCCTCTTCGCCCTGATCGGCTTCGTGTGGATCGCGGGGGAGGGCGGGGTGTTCGGCGGCGACACCGGCGACGCGATCCTGCTGGTGAACTCGCCGCGGGCCATCGCCAACCTGCTGCAGGTGCTGGCCATCCTGGGCGTGCCGGTGACCGCCGCGCTGGCCGGGAACGCCGTCTACCGCGACTTCCAGACGCGCGCCTACCCGCTCTTCTTCACCACGCCGATCCGCCCCGTGCACTACCTGGCCGGGCGCTGGCTGGGCGCGGTGGCGGCCAACGCGCTGGTGTTCGTGGGGTGCATCCCCGGCATCCTGCTCGCCACCGTGTGGCCCACCATCGACCACGGCCGCGTGGGGCCGTTCCACCCGCTCGACTACCTGGTCCCGCTCGCGGTGTTCGTCGTCCCCAACCTGCTGTTCACCGCGGCGCTGTTCGTCACCCTCACCGCGCTCACGCGCCGGATGCTGCCCACCTACGTGGGCGGGATGGTGCTGCTGATGGGGTGGAGCGTCGCGGCGGCGTTCATCACCGCCATCGACGACCTGTGGCTGGCGCGGCTGGCCGACCCGTTCGCCTTCTCAGCGGTGGCGCTGGCGACGCGCTACTGGACGGTAGCCGAGCTGAACGGCGCCCGGATCCCGCTGGACGAAGGGATCGCCCTCAACCGCCTGCTGTGGACGGCGGTGGGCGCGGCGGTGTTCGCCATCGGCGCCGCCTCGTTCCGCTTCCGGCAGACCAGCGACTTCGGCCGGGCGCCGCGCCGGCAGCCGGGGCCGGCCGACGCGCCCCCCGCGCCGCTGCGCGTGCCCGACCCGCGGCGCTCGTTCGGCGCGGGGGCGCGGCTGCGGCAGCTGGCGGGCGAAACGCGGCGCAGCCTGCGCGAGGTGGTGGCCAACGTCTGGTTCCCGGTGCTGGTGTCGCTGTGCGTGGCGCTGGTGCTGCTGCTGAGCACGCAGATCGGGGTGATCTACGGCACCCGCACCTTCCCGGTGACCTACGAGGTGCTGGAGCTGGTGGAGGGAGGCTTCGGGCTGTTCACCATCATCATCGTCACCTTCTACGCCGGCGAGCTGGTGTGGAACGAGCGCGAGCACCACTCCGCCGGGATCCACGACTCGCTCCCCGTGCCCACCTGGATCCCCTTCCTGGCCAAGGTCGCCGCGCTGGTCGCCATCGTGATCGCGCTGCAGGCGGCGGCGATGCTCACGGGGATCGCCATCCAGGCGGGGTACGGCTACTTCAGGTTCGAGCCGTGGCTGTACATCCGCTCGCTCTTCGTCTACACGCTGATCGGCAACCTCCTGCCGTTCATCTTCCTGGCCGTGGTGGTGCAGACGCTGGTGAACCACAAGTACGTGGGGCACCTGGCGGTGATCCTGGTGTTCGTGGGGCAGGCGCTGGTCTACCACCTGGCGGGGGTCGAGCACGGGCTGCTGCAGTACGCCGGCACGCCTTCGCTGGTCTATTCCGACATGAACGGCTTCGGCCACGTGCCGGCGGCGTGGTGGTGGTTCGCGCTGTACTGGACGGGCGTGGGGGTGCTGCTGCTGTTCATCGCGCGGCTGATGTGGGTGCGAGGGGGCGAGACGGGGCTCCTGCGCCGCATCGGCCAGCTGCGCCGGCGGCTCACGCCCGGGCTGGCGCTGGCGGCAGCGGCCGTGGCCGCGCTGGTGGCGGGGACGGGCGGGTTCATCTTCTACAACACCAACGTCCTCAACCACTACGAGCCGCCGGACGAGGGCGAGGCGATCACCGCCAGCTACGAGAAGCGGTACAAGCGCTACGAGTGGGCGCCGCAGCCGCGGGTCACCGCCGCGCGGCTGAACGTGGACATCCACCCCGACAGCCGCGAGCTGCGGCTGCGCGGCGCCTACACGCTCACCAACAAGACCGGCGGCGCCGTCGACTCGCTGCACGTGGACGTGCTGAACACGCTCCGCATCCGCCAGCTCTCCCCCGACCGGCCGGCGCGGCGCGTGGTGGCCGACAGCGCGCGCGGCTACTACGTCTTCCGCCTGGCCACCCCGCTGGCGGCGGGAGACTCGATGCGGCTCAGCTTCGACCTGGAGCACGAGGTGCGCGGCTTTCCCAACGAGCCCGAGTACGGGCCCGTCGTCAACAACGGCACCTTCTTCAACAGCCAGTACCTCCCGCACATCGGCTACAACGCCGAGGGCGAGATGACCGACGAGGTGGACCGCCAGAAGCACGGCCTGCCGCCGCGCCCCCGCGCCGCCCGCATCGATGACGCGCGGGCGCGCACGCGGAACTTCGTGTCGAGCGACGCCGACTGGATCGCCTTCGACGTGACGGTGGGGACGAGTGCCGACCAGACGGCGCTGGCGCCGGGGTACCTGCGGCGCAGCTGGACGGAAGGCGGGCGGCGCTACTTCCATTACACGATGGACGCGCCGATCCTGAACTTCTACGCCTTCCTCTCCGCGCGGTACAGGGTCCGCCGGGACAGCTGGAGGAACGTGGCGATCGAGGTGTATCACCACCCCGGGCACGAGTACAACGTGGGGCGGATGATCGGGGCGACGAAAGCCGCGCTGGACTACTGCACGCGCGAGTTCGGGCCGTACCAGCACCGGCAGGTGCGCATCCTGGAGTTTCCGCGCTACGCCCCGTTCGCGCAGAGCTTCGACAACACCATCCCCTACAGCGAGGGGATCGGCTTCATCGCCGACGTGCGGCGCGACGACATCGACTACCCGTTCTTCGTGACCGCGCACGAGGTGGCGCACCAGTGGTGGGGGCACCAGGTGGCCCCCGCCGACGTGCAGGGCGGGGCGATGCTGAGCGAGACGCTGGCCGAGTACACCGCGCTGATGGTGATGGAGAAGCGCTACGGGCGCGAGAAGATCGGCCGCTTCCTGCGCCACGAGCTCGACCAGTACCTGCGCGGCCGCGGCACCGAGCGGCGCGCCGAGAAGCCGCTGATGCTGGTGGAGAACCAGCAGTACATCCACTACAACAAGGGCGCGCTGGCCATGTACGCCCTGCGCGACTACATCGGCGAGCAGGCGGTGAACGGGGTGCTGCGCTCGTTCCTGGGCGAGTGGCGCTTCCGCGGGCCGCCGTACCCCACCTCGCGCGACCTGGTGAGCCGGTTGCGGGCCGCCACGCCCGACTCGCTCAAGCACGTGGTGGACGACCTGTTCGCCCGCGTCACGCTGTGGAACAACCGCACCGCCGACGGCGAGTGGACGCTGATCCCCGCGGCGCGCGGGACCGGCGAGCGCTGGGAGGTGAACGTGGTGGTGGAGGCGAAGAAGGTGGTGGCCGACAGCCTGGGGAACGAGACCGAGGCGGCGGTGGACGACCTTGTGGACGTGGGGGCGTACGCGGGCGACAGCCTGGTGTTCAACCGCAAGTACCGCCTGCGCGCCGGCCGCAACCGCATCCGCTTCGTGGTGAGCCAGCCCCCCGACAGCGTGGGGATCGACCCCGAGCACAAGCTGATCGACCGCAACCTGCACGACAACGTGATCGACTTCACCGCCGGGCGCGAGCACCGAGCGCGGCAGCGCGGCGGGCTGCTGTCCCCCGCGCGCAGGGACACCGCGAACGGGACACGCCCGCGCCGTCCGCCGCCGCGCGACACCGCCGCGCCGTCGTCCAGGCCGCCGCCCCCGCTGACCGTCTCCGTCGTCGGGTGAGGACGAGAGTGGCCGCTACGGCGCGGCCGATCTCACCAAACGTTTTGTTGACGGCGCGGCCGGGCCGATGTAGCGTGCGGCGTGAGGGCGGGGCGCCGCTCCGGTGTGGCAGGACTCCGGTTGAAGCCGTGATCGTGCGCGGATGTCACCCGCGCAGAAACGAGTCCGGAGAACCACCCCCGCCGGGCCGGCGCCTCCGCCCCGAAACCAGCCAGCGGCCGGGACTCGAGATCCGTGTCCCGGCCGCTCGTCGTTTCCGACGCCCCGCTGTCACGCCGGCGCCACCCCCCCGGCCGCGGTGAAGACCGACGGACCGGCGCGATGCGCTGGCGGAACAGCCGGGACTCGGGCTCCGCTTCCCGGCCGCTTTGCGTCCCCCTTGCGGTCCAGGCCGAAAAATTTCACGCAGAGTCAGCCGAGTCAGCAGAAAAACCAGAACAGTTTCTGCTGTCCCAGACTGACTCCGCGTCCGCGTGAAAGTCCAACGCCGTTCATCCCGAACGAAGGTGGCATCAGGGGGGAGGACCACGGTGCAGTTTCCCCCCTCGTCCTCCCGATGCTCTGCCTTGATGCTGCCAGCTCCCTGCGTCCAGACGAGCTCCGCGGTCGCGCACCTGGCCGATGACGCGGCGATCCCTGGTACGGTCTGGCCCACGCACATCCACCCGCCCTGTCTCCTGCGGCGGACAGCCGCGCTGGGGGCCAGCGGCGGCGCGGGTGTGCGATGTCGTTGCGGCATCACTGTTTGACCGCATCGGCAACCTCCGGGCGCCCGGCTTGCTTCGAACCCGTGGCGGGAGATCATTCCCGCGGCGCCGGAACGGGCCTCTCCGCTCCCCGCGCGATCCACCCGGCCAACCCATCGACCCATGCGCTCCATCCGCAACGCCCTCCGCCTCGGTGCGGCCGTTCTCGCTTTTTCGCTCGCCGGCGCGGCCTCCGCGCACGCGCAGGCCACCGGCACCTACCGCGTGCCTCCCGCGCGCACGCCCAGCCAGCCGGCGATCGACCGGGCGCTGCGCGAGTTCGGCTTCAACCCCGGCGCGCTGCGGGCCGACCAGCAGCGCGCCCTGGCCAGCACCTGGCCGCTCCTCTTCCCCGAGGTCAACCGCTTCCGCCACTCGCTGAACTCGTCGCAGGCCACCGCGCTGGTGTACGTGGCGCTGGTGCACGGCCGCGAGCGCCGCGGCGGGTGGGGCCAGGGTGACCGTGACCGCTGGGATGGCCGCGACACCGACCGCTACAACGACCGCGGCCGGGACGATGAGCGTGACCGGGACTGGAACGACGGCCGTGGCAGCCGCGGCGGGCAGCGGAGCCAGTGCGTGGACGTGAACCGGCGCGTGTACGACGCCGAAAACGCGCTGAACGCCGGCAACAACAACATGGTGTTCGTGGACGAGGAGCAGAAGCGCGCGATCCGCGAGGCCGCCCGCGACGTGCAGCGCCAGGCGATCGACCGCGGCTGGCGGCGTGTGGCCGACAGCGCGTCGGCGGTGATCGCCTCGGTTGCCGAGCACCTCCCCGACCGCGAGGTGGTGGAAGAGCGCGTGGAAGCGCTCAAGCGCGCGGTGGATGAGAGCTGCGGCACCCGCGACCGCGGCTACGACCGGCAGTAGCACCGATCAGCGGGAGGTAGCCCGGCGGGCCGGCGCGATGCGAAATCGCGCCGGCCCGTTTCCATTCGCCTCCGCACCAGCACCACGGATGCTCAATCGTGGCAAAGAGTTGCCGAGATGGTGCGGTCGGATCGGGAGGGAAAGATTTCGGAATCCCTGCGCGGCCCATCGTTTCTTCAGGGAAATGCAACGGAGCGACGGGCTTTCCGAGCAGGCTCGACGCACTCGGTGTTTGCGTAACTCGTTGTACCGCAGTAGCTTGCTCCTCAAGGAACCGACTCGGGGAGCGCCCAGACCCGCCGGGCACCCTTTCGTTCAGACCAGGAAGTGTAGACCATGAAGAAGATGAAGCTGACGGTGGAGAATCTCTCGGTGCAGAGCTTCAGCACCGCGGCCACGAACGGCGCGCGCGGCACCGTGATGGGCCACGATGACCCCACGATCCACGGCCAGCGCTGTGGCTCGGCGTACGATGCATGCCACACCGGCCTCTGCACCTACGACTGCCCCGCGACCTACAGCCCCGACGCCTGCCCCACGGAGTACCCGGAGTACTGCTGACCGGCCGGCGCCGCGCGTCACATCGACCGCGGCGGCACCATGATCGGCTGCTGATTACGCGGGCAAGGTAGACGAAGAGGCCGGGTCACCCATACGGGCGGCCCGGCCTCCGTTCTGGACCCTGCATCCTACCACCCGGGCCCGGACGTGGCCGCGTCGCCTTCCGGCTCCAGCTCCATCACCTCGGCCAGCAGCTCGTACGAGCGGACGCGCGCGGCGAAGTCGTGCGTCACCGTCACGGCCATGATCTCGTCCACCCCGCAGTGCTCCGCGATGCGCAGCAGCTCGTCGCGCACCACGTCGGGTGTGCCGACCACGAGGCGCGCGCCGTCGTGGCCGGCCGGCGGCGGCTCCCACCCCGCTTCCAGCTCGCCCAGCGCCTCGTCGGGCGAGGGGATGCCGCGGTCCCACCCGCGCATGATCCGCCGGCGCCACGCCTCGCCCCCCGACGCCAGCCGCCGAGCCTCGTGCCCCGACTCGGCGCAGATCACGCTCACCGCCACGCTCGCACGCGGCTCCGCAAACCCGGCCGACGGGCGGAAGCGCTCGCGGTAGGCGGCCATGAACGGCGCCGCGTCCACGCCGCTGATGAACTGCGCGAACGAAAAGCCGGTGCCCAGCTCGGCGGCGATGTAGCCGCTGTCACCGCCCGAGCCCAGCAGCCACACGGCGGGGACGGACGGGCCGCGCGGCATGGTGCGCACGCGCCCCCACGGGTGCGCGCTGCGGTCGAAGGTGTTGCCCAGCCAGCCCAGCAGGTCCTCCACCTGCCGCGGAAACGCCTCGATGGGGATGGCGCCGCGGCCGTACTGCAGCGCCTGCACGGTGCGCATGTCGCCGCCGGGTGCGCGCCCCACCCCCAGGTCGATGCGGCCGGGGAAGAGCGTTTCGAGCATGCGGGAACTGCTCGGCCACCTTGAAGGGCGAGTAGTGCGTGAGCAGCACGCCGCCGGTGCCCACGCGCATGCGGTGCGTGGCGGCGGCCACCATGGGCAGCAGCACCTCGGGCGCGGCGCCGGCGAACGAGTTGGTGCTGTGGTGCTCGGCCAGCCAGTAGCGCGAGTACCCCAGCGCCTCGCAGCGCCGCGCCAGCTCCAGCGTTTCGCGCACCGCGTCGGCGCCCGAGCCGCCCGTGCGCACCGGGCTCTGGTCCACCACCCCGATCTTCAGCGGCCCCGCCATCGCTCACCCTTTGTCTTGTCGTGTGGAAGCGCGGAAGCTGTGCAGCCGGGGCGGCATCCGCCAGAGGGTGCTGAATGCCCCGCGGTTCACTCTCGCACTTTCGCACTCTCGCACTTTCGCACTGCGTTCTTGGGCGTGTTCGGCGCTGGGGCGCCGAACCGGGCTGCGCGCGCCGTAGGCAACGATACCGCCGTTGCCAACGGCGCCGGGCCAGCGGCGGCGCCGACCATCGTCGCGTCCGAGATGGCGGTGCACGCGCCGCCGCCGTCCCGGCCCTCCGGGCGCGCATCCCTCACGCAGTCGGCCGGAACTCAGCGCCGAAGCTAATCCCCCACAAGCAGTTACCCCCTCCCCCAGGCTGTTTTGGGGGAGGGGGTGGCGAGCCTCGGCGAGCCGGGGGTGGGGGCCCAGCGCGGCCCGCCCTCCCCCGACGTGGAGTCGATACGACTACGACTGCGGCGGCGTCCCTGTCCCGGGCCCCGCCGCCCCACCCGTGGGCGGTCCCGCGGGCGGTCCCGCGTGCGATCCCGGGTCCGGCCCCGGGTGCGATCCCGCATGCGGCCCCACGTGCGGGCCGGTCGCGCCTCCGCCCCGTGGCCACGGGTTCTTCGGGCGCCAGCGCATGAACCGGCGGAAGAGCCACACCACCGCCGCCGTCAGGGCCAGCAGCGGGATCAGCCACCCCATCATCGCGATCAGGGCGGTCAGGAAGCCCACGAAGTTGTCCCACGCGTCGCGGAACGCCTCGACGATCGGGTTGCCGCCCGGCCGCCCGCCGATCACCGGCATCGGCTCGTGCAGCCGCACCGTGAGCGTGCTGGTGGCCACGCGCGTGCGCAGGAAGCGCAGCCGCCCCTCGTAGCGCTCGATCTCGCCGCGCACCCGCGCCAGCTCGCGCTCCACCGCCAGCACGTCTTCCAGCCGGCCGGTGCGGTTGGCGAGCAGCTCCACCAGGCGCTGCTCCAGCCGCCGCGCGTTGGTCATCCGCGCGGTCACGTCCACGTACTCCTCGCCCACGTCCTCGGTGTGGGTGGTCATCCCCTCCAGCTTGCCCAGCGGCCGCAGCCCCGCCACCGCCTGGTCCCACCGCGCGGCGGGGATCTTCAGCTCCAGCGTGGCCTCGTGCACGTTCACGCGCCCGGTCTGCATCGAGGTGTTCGCCACGTAGCCGCCCAGCCGCTGCGCCAGCTGCTGCACCCGCGCGATCGCCGGCTCCAGGTCGTCCACCTGCAGCATGGCGTTCCCGGTGCGGATGATCATCCGCGGCGCCGCCGAATCGGCCACGGCGGGGTTCGACGGCGGCTGGGCGCCGGGCGCCGCTGCGTTCTGCCGCCGCTCCTCGGCACGCGCCGCAGGGTCCAAGCCGCTTTGCGCCACCCCCTCGTCGGTGCCGGTCGCGGTCCCCGCCGCGGGCTCCATCGGCGGCGCGGGCGCCGCCACGCTCCCGCCCTCCTGGACCTCGACGTAGTCGACCAGCTCCTCCTGCGAGGCGCGACCTTCGTCCCCATTCCCGCAGGCGAACAGGGCGGGGAGCAGCAGGAGAGTGATCCTCGAGAGGCGGCGCATGGCGTCCGTTGCTGAGAAAGGTGGCCGGCGGTTCGTGGATGGAACGGTGCGGAACGGATGGTTCTGACGATCACCCCGGCAGCCGTGCGCGCCCCGCCGCGCCCAGGAGGCGGACGGTCTCGCGCACGTCGTCTTCCGTCGTCCGCGGGTTGATGGTGCACAGGCGGAGCGCCGCGCGGCCACGCAGCTCGGTGGTGCTCAGCATCGCCCACCCGCCGCGGGTCACGTCCGCCGTCACCGCGCGCTGGTGCGCGTCCAGCGATCCCGCGTCCATCCCGGCGGGCCGGTGCCGGAAGGTGACGATGCCGAGCTGCGCGGGCGTCAGCACCTCCCATTCGTCCGAGCGGCCCAGCTCGTCCTGGGCCACCTCGGCCAGGTGGATCCCCCATTCCACGGCGGCGCGGAACGCGGCCATCCCGAACGTCTGGATCGACATCCACAGCTTGAGCGCGCGGAAGCCGCGGGTGAGCTGCACCCCCCAGTCGCGGAAGTTCACCTCCTCCGTCGACAGGTCCGAGTCCCTGAGGTACTCCGGCACCTCGCGAAAGGTGTCACGCAGCGCGCGAGCGTCGCGCACCAGCACCACCGCGCACTCGTAGGGCTGGAAAAGCCACTTGTGCGGGTCCATCGACACCGAGTCCGCGTCGCCCAGCCCGGCCAGCAGCGCGCGGCCGCGCTCGGTGATCGCCGCCGCGGCGCCGTACGCGCCGTCCACGTGCAGCCACGCGCCCGCCCGCCGGCAGACCCGCGCGACCTCCGCCAGCGGGTCCACCGCACCGGTGTTGGTGGTCCCCGCGCTGGCCGCCACGGCGAAGGGGACCAGCCCCGCCCGCGCATCCTCGTCCATCGCCCGCTCCAGCGCGGCCGGGTCCGTCCGGAACCCGTCGTCCGACGGCAGCACGCGCAGCCGCTCCGGCGCGAACCCCAGCACCCGCGCGCCGCGCGCGATGGACGAGTGCACCTGGTCGCCGGCATAGATCACCGCGCGCGAAAAGTCGCCGCGGCCGAAGCGGCGGTCGCGCGCCACGGCCAGCGCGGTGAGGTTCGCCATCGATCCGCCGCTCACGAACGCGCCGCCGCCGCCCTCGGGCAGCCCGCACGCGGCGCGCAGCCAGTCCACCGTCACCAGCTCGGTCTGCGCCGCGCCCGAGGCGGTGGCCCACGCGCCGTTGAAGGGGTTGAACCCGCTGGCCAGCGCGTCGGCCATCGCGCCCACGAAGTTGCTGGGCCCGGGGACGTAGGCGAAGAAGCGCGGATGGTCGTTGTGCGACATCGGCCCCAGCACCTCGCGCGCGGCCTGCTCCAGCGCCGCCTCCCACCCCACGCCGTGCTCGGGCGGCGGCTCGCGCAGCCGGGCCTCCAGCGCGGCGCGGCTTTCCACGCCGTGCACCGGCGCGTCGCGCAGCCCGGCGAAGTGCTCCACCACCAGGTCCACCACGCGATACCCCATCGCCCGCATCTCGTCGGGGGACAGTTCCAGGCGTGCGTCGGGCGGCGGCGAGGTCATCGGGATCTGCTGCGGGCGATGGGGAAAACGAGACGACGGGGAAGATACGGCGGCGTCGCGGTTCATCAACGGGAAACCGATGCGCCGCACCCGGGCACGGCCGTTGCGACCCCGCCGCGCGTCCGCATCCCCCCCAACCGAGTGACGGAGATTCCGTGGCAACCGATCGCGAGCCGCCCTTCGACGGCGGGTCCCAGCCCGTGCCGCAGGTGAAGGACCCCATCCCGCCCAGCCGCGCCAGCCCGCGCGCCGGGCTGATGCTGGGCGTGATCATCCTCTTCCTGCTGATGGGTCTCGTGTTCGTTTTCCGGCTCTTCGCCGGCTGACGCAAGCGCCGTCTCGCGGGGAAAATCGGCACGGGCGACGGGGAATGGCCGGTTCTTCGTCCGCCTGCCCACCGCGTGCGGGACCGGCCGTTCCGCGGGACGAGACTCACGTTTCGGGCGCTTGTCCGGCGGGCGTCCACGCGGCTAAATTTCGGGATGCCTGCCCCGCCTGCCGCACCCCGCCGCTGGGTCTTCCCCGGCCCGCCCGACCAGCTCCGGGTCGACCGTCTCAGCACCGAGCTGCGCCTGCCGCCCACGCTCTGCCGCCTGCTGGTGCAGCGCGGCTACGGCGAGCCCGCCACCGTGCGCGACTTCCTGCGCCCGCACCCCGGCCAGATCCACGCGCCGCTCGGCTTGGCGGGGATGGACGCGGCGGTCGAGCGGATCGTGCGCGCGATCGGCGCCGGCGAAACCATCCTGGTGCACGGCGACTACGACGTGGACGGCATCTGCTCCACCGCGCTGTTCGTGCGCGCGCTGGGGAAGATGGGCGCCCGCGCCGTTCCCTTCGTCCCCCACCGCCTCGAAGACGGCTACGACCTTTCCGACGCCGGGCTCCGCGCCGCATCGGCCGCCGGCGCCACGCTGATCCTGACCGGCGACTGCGGGATCGTGGCACACGAGGCGGTGGACCGCGCGCGGGCGGCGGGGATCGACGTGATCGTCACCGACCACCACACCCCCGGCCCCACGCTCCCGAACGCCGCCGCCGTGGTGAACCCCAACCGGCGCGACTGCGGCTACCCCGACAAGTCGCTGGCCGGCGTGGGCGTGGCCTTCAAGGTGTGCTGCGCCGTGGCCGAGGCGGTGGGCTACCCCGTCGAGCGGCTGCACGCCTTCCTCGACCTGGTGGCCGTGGCCACCATCGCCGACCTGGCGCCGCTCACCGGCGAGAACCGCGCGCTGGTGCGGTGGGGGCTCAAGATCCTCCCGCAGACCCCCAACCCCGGCCTGCGCGCGCTGATCCGCGCCACGGGGCTCGGAGGGAAGGAAGACATCAGTGCCGCGCAGGTGGGCTTCGTGCTGGCGCCGCGGATCAACGCGGTGGGGCGGATGGGCGAGGCGCTGCGCGGCGTGCGCCTGCTGCTGACCGACGACCCGCGCGAGGCCGAGACGATCGCCGCCGAGCTCGAGGCCGAGAACCGCTGGCGCCAGACGGTGGACGGGCAGACGCTGAAGGAGGCGATGGCCGCGCTGGAACGCGTGTTCGACCCCGAGCGCGACTACGGGATCGTGCTGGCGCACGACGGCTGGCACCCGGGGGTGATCGGGATCGTGGCGAGCCGGGTGGTCGAGCGCATCCACCGCCCCACCGTGCTGATCGCGCTGAGCGGCAGGGAGGACGGGAAGGGGAGCGCGCGCTCGATCGGCGGCTTCCACCTGTACGAGGCGATCCGCGCCTGCGGCGAGCACCTCACGCGCTTCGGCGGGCACCGGATGGCGGCCGGCTGCTCCATCCGCCCCGACCGGGTGGACGGGTTCCGCGACGCCTTCAACGCCCACGCGCACGGCGTGCTGCGCCCCGAGCACCTGGTGCCCGAGGTGCGCATCGACCTGGAGGTGGAGCTGCACCACGCCGACGAGTCGCTCGCGCGGATGCTGCGCCACGCCGGCCCCTTCGGCGCGGGGAACGCCACCCCGGTGTTCGCCGCGCGGCGGGTGGGCGTGGTGGGCGACCCGCGGATCGTGGGGCAGAACCACCTGAAGCTCACCATCGCCGGGCACGGGCGCACGATGGACGCGATCGGCTTCAACATGGGCGAGCGCAGCCAGGAGCCGTGGCTCTCGGGCGGGCACCTGGACGTGGCCTTCAAGCTCGAGGAGCACCACTACAACGGCCGCGCCTCGCTACAGGCCAAGCTCGTGGACATGCGCCCGGCGGAGTAGCGTTGAGGTCGTGACGGTCGTTCGATTCGTTCTGCGGATAGCACTGGAAAGCCTTTGCGTGCTGCCGATGGCCTGAAGTGTTCGTATTCACCTTTCAGCCGAGCCGGTTTGGTACAATGAATCGTGTCCCGGGGCGACGCGTGGCAGACATGGAGGGGGAGGCGAAAACCTGGAGTCGCGATGACCTGCTGAGCCTGTGGGCGCGCATCAAGGCGCGCAGGCCGATCTCCGGGTGGCCGGATGGAAAGGTGTTCGAATACCTGGTGGTCCGCGCGTTCGACATCGAAGGCGCCAGGGTCCTGTGGCCATTCGAAGTGACGTATCCGCAGAAGTTCGGGACGATGGAGCAGATCGACGGCATGGTGTACCTCGGCGAACGTGCGTTTCTGCTCGAGAGCAAGAACGTGTCGGAGCCTGTCGCGATCGAAGAGGTCGCCCGATTGAGGATGCGGTTGGAATCTCGCCCTCCGGGCACCATGGGTGTGCTTTTCAGCGCGCAGGACTTTACCTTGCCTGCGGAGGTCTTTACGCAGTTCGCGACGCCGCTGAATGTGTTGCTGTGGGCACGTCGGGATCTCGACGTTGCTCTGAGAGGCGGGATGATGGTAGACGGACTCCGCGCCAAGCTGGCGCATGCCACCGAGTCGGGTTTGCCGATCCTCTTCCTGAAGGAGGGAAAATGATCACGGTGGTTACGGAAGGACCGTTCCACGAACGGCTCCTCACCCTCCTCCTCTCCGACCTTGCCGACGCATGCGAGGTCCGGGTGATAGAGGGCGGTAGCCGTGACGGAGCACGTCCCCTGGCTCGTCAAATCATGATCCTGCAGCGGCACGCGGTTGTTTACGCGATCGACGCAGACACGGTGGATCGTGACTGCGCGAGCGAG